>NZ_JBICHO010000523.1:0-21250 GCF_043100905.1 Rhodopirellula sp. JB055
CAGGTGATGATTGATTTGGCCAACCTGCGGGGCGGACCGGACAATATCACTGTGATTGTGGTGGAAGTCGATGATGAGCATCTGACCCAGAATGATGGGTCGCAGAGGAAGCGTCCTTCGATGGGCGCCGACGAGGTTTCCTCCCGGGCTTTGATCGGGACCACCGCATTTTGTTGGACCGGAGCGGTTGGGTTTGGGTTGGCATCCGCCCTGGTGAGTCCCCGGTTCGTGGGGTCGGCCATTGTGGCCTTCATTTTAGGTTCCATTTCAGCGGCGGTTTGGGGCAGTGGCGTTTTCAAGCCCAATGAACGTCGGCGACCGCTGAAAACCAGTCGTGGGCGAGGCCAAGAGGGTGGGGCAGGCATGCCGGTTGTTGCGGGCGTGCCCGGGAACAAGGCAGCAGGGCAGGGCGGTCCAGGGGACTCGGATGCGATCGGCGCGGATTGGAGTTCCGGTAATTCGTTGGATATCGGCAGTGGCGAAACGGCACTTGGGACGGGCCCGTACCGAACTTACCGCGCGGATTCGCACAAATCCTTTTTGCATCGCATGGATGATGTGATCACCCAGTTGCGGCAAACGTCGGAAGAGCGAAACTGGATGTTGGACTGGCAAAATGTCGACCAGTTGTTGCAGCAAGCTCGACTGGCCACGAAGCAAGAGGCTTGGGGGACCGCCGTCTCGTCGTACTGCGATGCGACTTTGGCAGCGATGGAGCAGTTGCGGAAACACCAGGATGATTCGGCGAGCGATACGGTCGTCGATCTTTAATTGAGCGGAATCAGGGATCATGGATAGCGCCAGGCATGTTGGCGATTGGGGAGGGAAAGAGGTTCCCGAGGGCGCTCAGCGAAGCGTTCATCTAGCCGTCAGTGAGTCGTATTCCGGCATTTCGCTGCGGATTCCAATCTTTGTTCGGCGGGCGCCGAATCCGGGGCCGGTGGTGTTTGTGACCGCCGCGTTGCATGGGGATGAGCTCAATGGAACGGGCGCGGTGCGTCAATTGATCCAGGACGAGAGCCTGGATTTGAAGTCAGGGGCACTGATCCTGGTCCCGGTTCTGAATTTGCTCGCCTTTGAGCGGCACTCGCGGTATCTGCCTGATCGTCGAGATTTGAATCGGTGTTTCCCCGGTTCGCTGTCGGGGTCTTTGGCTGGGCGCGTGGCGCGGACGATCTTTGATGAGATTGTGGGGCGGTCGGATTACGGGATTGATCTGCACACCGCTTCGGTTCGCCGGACGAACTACCCCAATGTCCGCGGCGATCTGAATGACCCCAACGTCAGAATGATGGCGGAATCGTTCGGCACCGATGTGATCATGAACGGGCCGGGGCCCGCTGGGGCACTTCGCCGCGAAGCCTGTTTGGCGGGGTGTCCGACGATCGTGATGGAAGGCGGCGAGGTCTGGAAGGCAGAACCAAGGATTGTTGAGATCGCGGTTCGCGGCATTCGGAATGTGCTGGCGAAGTTGGAAATGATTGATGGCGAGCCCGAGGTGCCGGAGGCGAGGTTCCAGGTGGAGACGGCCAAATGGGTGCGTGCAGAAAAAGGTGGTTTTCTGCAATTTCACGTCGGCCCCGGCGATTTTGTTGAAAAGGGCCAAACGCTCGCTACCAACACGACGTTGCTGGGGTTTGAACGCAGTGTGTTGATTTCGCCGTTCGACAGTGTTGTCATTGGCATGACGACGTTGCCAGCCGTTTCGCCCGGCGAGCCCGTTTTCCACTTGGGGCGGTTGCCTGCGGGGGTCAAGCCTAAGGCTGTGGATCGCCAGCGAGTTTCTGACGATGGACTGGAATCACGCGTTGTGGAGGATTTGGCCAGCAACTTGTTGGTCGTTGATCGCCCTGAGGAAGACGCCTCTTAGAGCCTCGCCCACGCAGAGGTCGTGCAATTTTTAAATGCTGTGCTTGCCAAGCGTTTGTTGCCCTTCCTGGGAGGGCAAGAAAGAAATGGTGGCTGGCGTCTGGGTTTCGTCCCGGATGGGGCCGTCGTGCTTCGTTCGGGGCGGATGCCTCGAGAGGCGGATGCCGAAAAACAAACGGTCGCCCTGGATGGGGCCGTCGTGGGAATTGGGGGAGTCCCTCGCTCACGCATCGGGTTGTGATGGGTGGTCTTGGCCGACTCCGGTGGGCGGGAGTGTCCCTTCCTCGCGTACGCCAGAGCGGCGTCGAGAAAAGTTCCTTGCGCTGCGATCAAGTCGAGCGTTGTGGGGCAAGCTTCACTTCTTCGAGGCTGTGTTTCCCAGAACAGGGGGCACCAGGAACGTTCCATCTTGGGAGGCGGGTGCCGTTCGTGTCGCCACATCAGCGGTGAGGCTTTGGTCGGGCGTGTCGTCCCGGAATCGGTTTTCGACATCCAGCGCACTGGTCATCGGCTCAACACCTGAGGTGTCGAGTTCGGACAGTTGCTCCACGAAACCGAGGATATCGGCGATTTGCGGGCCGAAATCGGTTTGTTCCTGTTCCGTTAGCTGAAGGCGTGCCAATCGAGCCAGTTTTTGGATGTCGACTGATGCACCGTTGCCATTGCCGGAACCGGACATCAGGACTTCTTGCTGCCGCTGACGTCAAACGGTTTGGTTTTCACCGTCTTGCGAACGACACCGCTGCGGATGCACTGGGTGCAAACTCGCATCGTTTTGTTGGTGCCGTTTGGCAACGTCACGTGAACTTTTTGGAGGTTGGGGACAAATTTACGGCGAGTACAACCAGTGATCTTGGTACCGACTCCGCCCAGGTACTTCGCTTTACCTCGGGTTTCGATCCGGTTGCCCATTTGGACTTTCTTGCCGCACGCTTCGCATTGTCGTGCCATCTGATTCTCCGCCACCGCTCGCGGTGATTGTCATGTGTGTGGTTTTAAAACGCTCAAAATCCCTGATTTCAGGGAGAAGCCCCGCAGGATAGCGGGTGGAACGTTTTTTTGAAAGAAGGATTATGGATTCGCGAGCCGGGTTCGAGCCGGGAACCGGCAAAGTTTGTCTGACTGGCAGTATGGGAACGACCTGTAGATGAGGATTAACAGGCGCGTTGCGCACCCCGCGGTTGGTTTCTAAGTCGTTTTGAGCACCAGGTGAGGACAGATCCCGCCAAGTCACCGATGAATTCTCCCGACGACATGATGGATTGCTTTCAACTCACTCGAAATCTTTCGAGGTGATTGATTCGAATTCCGAAGCGATTGCCTGAAAGTTTCGATGTGCCATCGGCGGCAGGCAGCGTGTGCGTTGGAAAAGCGATGGACTGCGTTTGTTTCATCGTTGTGAGCGAGAGACCGGCCCTCCCCAAGTGTGGGGGCACAGCTTCCCGTTCGAACAGCATCCATTTTGAATCTTGGTGACACGAAACGACCCAATTGGATTGGGATATCAACGGAGAAAGCAATGAAGCTTAGTAAACTAGCTCTGATCGCAGCGGTTGCATGCGGCGTTAACGCCACGAACCTGACCGGCGCTTCAGCAAATGATATTGGATTGGTCTCTTGCACCTCGTCGCTTTGCGATTGCGGTGAGCCCGTGTGCGGTTGCGAGCCTGTTGGCGGATGCGACACCGAAGTGACTTGTGGTTGCGAAACTGTCGGTTGCTTGGGCGACTGCGGCTGCAACGATGGTTGCGATTCGGGCTGTGACAGCGGTTGCGATTCGGCCTTCGGTTGTGGCGTTGGCAGTTGCTTGCCTGGTTTGGGCAACTGCTGCTTGGATGACCCTTACACACTGTTCGGCGACGTCTGCGGCATCGAAGTCGGCGGATGGGCGTCGATCGGTTATCACACAAAGGCATTGCCTTTGTTCAATAGCCGTCCCGACAACGTTCAGTTGCACCAAGCATGGTTGTACGCTGAAAAAGCCATCGACACTTCGTGTGGCTTCGACATCGGTGGACGGATCGATTACGTCTACGGTACCGACGGACCTGACACGCAAGCGTTCGGCATCGACAACGGTCACTGGGACACCGGGTGGGACCATGGTGGGGACTACGGTCACGCCATTCCTCAGTTGTACACGGAAATGGGCTACGGCGACCTGTCGGTCAAAGTCGGTCACTTCTTCACGACGATCGGTTATGAAGTCGTTGCCGCTCCGGACAACTTCTTCTACAGCCACGCGTACACGATGTACAACAGCGAGCCTTTCACCCACACCGGTGCGTTGGCAACGTACAACGTGTCCGACGACCTGAGCGTCTTTGGTGGATACACCGTGGGTTGGGACAGTGGTTTCGAGGACAACGGCGACAACTTCCTGGGCGGTTTCTCGGCCGGTGTGACCGACGACCTCACGTTGACCTACTCCACCACCATTGGTCGATTCAACGAGCGTCAAGGCGTGGCGGGTGGTGCCGAACGAGGATACATGCACTCGATCGTTGCTGATTACGCTGTCAGCGACAACTTGCAGTACATCTTCCAGTCCGACGTGCTGGACAGTGAAGACGCTGCTGGTGCAACCGTTCGTGACACATTCGGCATCAACCAGTACTTGATCTACAACATCAATGACTGCTTGTCCTTGGGTGGCCGCTTCGAGTGGTACCAAAGCGAAGGTGTCTTCAACGACGGAAACAACGTCGACAGCGACGTGTACGCTTTGACGACCGGTATCAACTACCGTCCTCACGCCAATGTCTTGATTCGTCCCGAAGTTCGTTGGGACTGGGTCGATGGCGACTACACCGGGATCTTGGAAAACAACGACGACGATCAAACCACGTTCGGTTTCGATACGATCTTCACGTTCTAAGCTGCCCCGAACGAAGATTTCGTGAGATCCAAGAGGCCGGTTCACCGCAGAAATGCGATGAGCCGGCTTTTTTTCGTTTGGGCTCAAGATTTCAGGGCGCACAGCCGAGGGCCTGAGGCTCGCCGGATCAATCTCCTAACCCGCAAAGTTTAACGCAGGGCCGGATTTTCCGGTGATTCGGGCTGGGGTTTCTATGGCGTTGGTCTCAATTGCAACGCGCCGCGACGACGATACATCCCAGCAAGGAATCGCCTTTACTTGGCGGTCGACACGGTTGACGGTTTTGTTGCCATGGAAGGCGGCAGTCACTGTGGGCGCGGCGAATCCATTTGAAATCGATCAGGGACGAGCAAGATGAAATCGAAACGAGCTGCTTTGTGGTTGGCCCTCGGTGGCTTGGTTGGATTGGGAAGCCTCAATGGCGCTTCTGCCGCCGACCGATTCGTGACCGACGCAAGCTACCAAGGTGGAATGCCCACCAGTCAGGCGGAAGTTGTCCCCGTGGGCCACTTCGACGCCAGTTGTGATGAATCGTGTGACACGTTCCCCGAAATGGAATGTGGCTGCGGTGAGCTCGCTTGTGATGGTGGTTGCGGCGACATGAGCTGCGGTGACATGGGTGGCGGCCTGTTTGACGACGGTGGGTGCGGGTTGTTTGAATGCGACCTCGGCGATCCCTTCACGCTCTTTGGCGAAGCCTGCGGTTACTCCGTCGGCGGTTGGGTTCAAATGGGCTACCACAACAAAGCATTGCCTTTATTCAACAATCGTCCCGACGAATACAACCTGCACCAAGCTTGGTTCTACGCTGAGAAGGCCATCGACACCTCAAACGGTTTCGATTTCGGTGGACGCATCGATTACGTCTACGGCATCGACGCTCAAGACACCCAAGCGTTCGGCATCGACAACGGTCACTGGGACACCGGTTGGGACCACGGAGCGTACGGCAGTGCACTTCCACAAGTCTACGGTGAAGTCGGGTACGGCGACCTGTCGGTGAAGTTTGGTCACTTCTTCACGATCATTGGTTACGAAGTCGTTGCCGCTCCGGACAACTTCTTCTACAGCCATGCGTACACGATGGTGAATAGCGAGCCCTTCACCCACACCGGTGCATTGGCGACCTACAACGCTGGCGATGACCTGACTCTGTACGGTGGTTATACGTTGGGCTGGGACAGCGGTTTTGAAGACAATGGCGACTCGTTCTTGGGCGGTGCTTCGCTGGCCATGAGTGACGATGTCACGGTGACTTACGCAACGGTTGCGGGACGATTTGGTGATCAGCCTGGCGGAACCACTTCGCAAGGCTACATGCACTCGATCGTCACCGACATTACGTTGACCGATCAATTGCAGTATGTCTTGCAGTCGGATTACATGGACGCCGAAGACGGCAACGGTGCCAACTTCAAAGAAACCTACGGCTTGAACAACTACCTGATCTACACGGTCAGCGATTGCTTGGCTTTGGGCAGCCGCTTCGAGTGGTATGACGCTGACGCGGGTGTCTTCAACGGCAACGTTGACGTCTACGCGTTGACCTTGGGTGCCAACGTCAAACCTCACGCCAACGTCTTGATCCGTCCCGAAATTCGCTGGGACTGGGCAGACGGAGCCGACGTGACCGGTATCTTGGAGAACGACGAAGACGAGCAAACCACGTTCGGCATCGACACGATCTTCTTGTTCTAAGAAGCAGACGATCGAACAGAGGCAAACGATCTCGCCGGTTCCCATGCGGACCGGCGAGATCTTTGCGTTGACAGGCAGTTGCCCGCCGAAATCAGACAGTGACTTCAACGCTTAAGTTGTCGCTGCCAGAATAACGCTGGCGGATGGGAGCGATGATTGCTTCCATGAACTCGTCGACTTGTTGGGGAGCTCGCCCCACGTAAGCGTGCGGATCGATCGCTGCTTCCAAGTCGATGCCGGCGAAGTTCTCGTCGCCTTTGAGGCGTTCCAGCAGATCGTTGTCGCCAGCGTTCTGTTTGACTTCCAGTGCCGCCGCTTGGCTGTGCACACGGATTTGCTCGTGTAGATCTTGGCGGTCACCGCCCGCGGCCACCGCTTGCATCAAGATGTTCTCAGTCGCCATGAACGGCAGTTCGGCGCCCAAGTTTTTCGCGATCGTGGCTGGGTAGACGACCATTCCGTCGGCTACGTTTTGCATCAACACGAGTGCCGCGTCGATCGCCAAGAACGCTTGCGGGATGACCAAGCGGCGGTTGGCGCTGTCGTCGAGTGTGCGTTCCATCCACTGCGTCGCTGCGGTCATCGCGGGGCTGCTCTGCAGGCTCATGACAAATCGGCCGAGTGCACAGATTCGCTCGCTCCGCATCGGGTTGCGTTTGTAGGCCATCGCCGAGCTGCCGATTTGTTTCTTTTCAAATGGCTCTTCGACTTCTTTGCGACCGGCGAGCAAGCGGATGTCGGTGGCGATCTTGTGCAGGCTTTGTCCGATGCCGGACAGAGCGTCGAGCAATTGCGCGTCGACTTTGCGTGGGTAGGTTTGCCCGGTGACCGCGTAGACGGAATCAAAAGAGAGTTTTTCCGCGATACGTTTTTCGAGAGCTCGGACTTTGTCTTGGTCGCCCGAGAACAACTCAAGGAAGCTGGCTTGGGTTCCTGTGGTTCCCTTGGCCGAGCGGGCTCGCAGTGTTTCGAGTCGATGTTCGATCGCTTCGAGATCCAAAACCAGGTCGTAGATCCACAAACAGGCTCGTTTTCCAACCGTGGTGGGCTGAGCCGGTTGAAAGTGGGTGAAGGCGAGGCAGGGCAGGTCGCGGTGTTCGGCCGCGAATTTCGCCATTTGGTCGATCGTGGCCGCCAAGCGTTTGGCGGTGAGCTCAAGAGCTTCGCGAATCAGCAGCAGATCGGCGTTGTCGGTCACAAAGCAACTGGTCGCGCCGAGGTGGATGATCCCGCGGGCGTCTGGGCACTGATCGCCGTAAGCGTGGACGTGAGCCATCACATCGTGGCGCAATTCACGCTCGTATTTCTTGGCCTCATCGAGATTCAGCTTGGTCTCAAACGATTTGAGCTGTTCGATTTGGGCGTCGGTGATTGGGATTCCGAGTTCCTGTTCGGCTTCGGCAAGGGCGATCCAGACCTTTCGCCAGGAAGCGAATCGGCGTTGTGGTCCCCAATGAAACGCCATTTCTCGAGACGCGTAACGCTCAATCAGGGGGTTTTGGTACGGAGTTTCCTGCGTTTCGGTCATTTTGGTCTCTTGCGGGGGCACAAATCAGGCGATGGATGGTGACATCGGCATTTCGGCCCGAAATGGAAGGGTTTACGATATCGGCCGGCTGAGCCAGTCTCGCAGAGACGCGGGCTCGGATGGTTCCGACGATTTCAGACGGATCTTGAATGAATTTTCAACGGGTGCAAGTGGCGGACAAACGAGTGATCAATCTCACACGAACATATTTTTCCAACTTCGACGGTCGACCATGGGCTCGACGCGTTGCGATGCTCCATGTGATGACCGCCGCTCTGGCCGTGTGTTTGATTGGATCCCATGCAATCGCTCAAGATGCGGCACCCGCGACGGAAACCGGGGCAGGGCAGGGCGATTCGAAGCCCGTCTTGATGACCGCGCTCAAGTTGTTGCCTGACACGGCCGCAGGCGTGGTTCGGATTCCCAATCTGACGGTTTTGTGCAATTCGTGGAAGAAGACGACGCTGTCCGGCATCACCGACGATCCCGCGATGAAACCGTTGATCGATGCCAACTTTGGCAGCCAGGGTGCGGTCTGGGAAAAACTGGGCGACAAGGTCGGAGTGCGTCCCAAAGAGTTGTACGAAATCGCAACCGGAGAAGTGATCGCGGTTTGGTTGCCCTTTGAAAATGACAACCGCCGGCCATCTTCCGTATGCGTCGTGGCTGACATCCGCGGCAAGCACGCGGAAGCCGAAGCTGTCTTAGAGCGAGTGGATCAAGACCTCAAAGCCGACGGCGCGACCCGTGCTGATGTCACACATGCGGGCGAGACCGTTCGAGTGTACCGACCCAAGACACGCCCCGGGCAACTGAAGATCGAACAGGTTGTTGTCTCGCTCACCAAAGATCGCGTGGTCGCCTCGGATCGCGATTCGGTCGTGTTTGAAATTCTGGACGCGATTGAAAAGGGTGGCCGCGAAGATTCCTTGGACAAAGCACCGTTGTTGCGAACCGTTTGGAAACAGGCACTTTCACGTAGCGAAATTGTGACGGAAGGGTCGCAAGTCGAATGGTTCGTCAAGCCGCTGACGATGGGCCGGATCATTCGCGACGTGGCCAAAGTCGATCGCGGCAACAAAGTTCGCATTTTGAACTTGTTGGAAAACCAAGGCTTCGATGCCTTGCAAGCTGCGGGTGGGATCGCCGTCGTGGGTCAGGGCAAATTTGACTTGTTGCACCGCGGTTACGTGCACGCTCCTCCCGTCACCGATGAACCCAGTCGCTATCGTTTGGCCGCTCGGATCTTGCAGTTCCCCAACACGCCGCTGGATGAGATCCCCGCCTGGGTTCCGGCGAACACAGCCAGCCTCACGCGGGTGAACTGGAAGATCGAAGAAGCATTTTGGGCTCTCGAAACCCTGGTCGACGAAGCGTTTGACAATGAGATCTTTCGGCCCAGCATCGAAGGCATCCGGGACGACGAAGAGGGGCCGCAAATCGATATTGAAAAGAACGTGTTGCCAAACCTTTCCGAGCATCTGTTATTGCTGACCGACAACACGTTGCCCGCGACGGTGGATTCGGAACGCGTCTTGGTCGCCATTGAAGTTCGCAATGCGGATGCGATTGGAAAGGCGGTTCGCAAAGCGATGGAAGTCGAGCCGGATGTCTTCAAAGTCGACACGGTTCCGGGCGTTGAAATTTGGCAAGTCAAACACGGCAGTGGCGACGACGAACTGGATGACGAGTTCTTCGATGATCTCGGCTTCGAGGAAGAAATCGATGAGACGCAAACTCCACTCTTGAACACCTGGGCCATTGCGATGGTGCCAGCGGGCAAGGGATCCAAGAAGGCACACTTGGTTTTCAGCAGCCACGTGGAATGGTTGGTCGATGTGGCGAAGCGAATGCAAACTGGCCAAGGCGACAAGCTGGCTGATTTGGCAGAAGTCAAAGACTTGTTGAAACTGACCCAAGAAATGGGAGCCGACAAAGTGGCGTTCCAACGTGTGGTGCGTCTGCGTCAGTCGCTGCGAGCCAAGTACGAGCTGCAACGCCAAGGCGAACTGAAGAACAGCGATTCAGTGTTGGCATCGTTGGTCCGGCGAATGTTTGAAGGTGACGAGGCAGAAGCCGAGGAACCCATCGAGCGTCTGAACGTGAGCAAATGGCCAGCGTTTGGTGAGGTCGAGAAGTACTTCCAGAACGCGTTCGGATTTGTCGAAACCACCGAAACGGGTTGGAACCTCAACGGCTTCTTGTTGAAGTAAGCAAACCCTTCCGGGGCGAGAGTAGAACAGTTGTCCTCAACTGTTCCGTCAGGCAGGCCTCAACCGCCAAGCCACGCCGCGACCGAGTTCACCCCCAACGGGTGACGTCACGCGGCTGGATGATGCGGGAATGCCCACGACGGCCCCGTCCGGGGCGATTTGGCGTGATTGTGATGTGAGACTGGTCCAACAGAACGTTGTCTCAGCCGATTGCGGGGTCGGCGATCTCGTTCTCTGCGAAGCCTTTCGCTCTCAGCAGACACGCGTCGCACTGGCCGCAGGGGCGAGCTTCGTCACCGCTGCCTTGCGGATCGTAGCAGGACAGGGTTTGCGAGTAGTCGACACCCAATTCGATTCCGCGCTGGATGATTTCGGCTTTTGTCCAGTGCAACAGCGGCGTGTGAATCGTGAGCGAGTGTTCATCCTCCACACCCGCTTTGGTGGCCAGGCGTGCCATCGTTTGAAATGCGGCGATGAACTCCGGACGGCAATCCGGGTAGCCGCTGTAGTCGAGAGCGTTGACCCCGATGAAGATGTCTCGTGAGCCCAACGTTTCGGCAACCGCCAAGGCGTAGGACAGAAAGATTGTGTTGCGTGCTGGAACGTACGTCACCGGAATGTCGCCCGCGATTTGGTCGACATGATCGGATTTGGGGACGGCGATGGACGAGTCCACCAGGGCGGATCCGCCGAGCTGAGCCAAGTCGATGTCGATCACGCGGTGCGACGCAACGTTCATCAACCGGGCTTGCTTCGCCGCCCGGTTCAGTTCGCCATCATGACGTTGTCCGTATCGGAAACTGATGGCGTGGACTTCGAATCCTTTGTCGCGGGCGATGGCGACGCAGGTGGCGCTATCCAGTCCACCGGACAGCAGCACGACGGCCGGTCCAGCATCGGTCGAGGCGGATTCCGCTTGGGATTGCGAGGATGAGTTCACGAGTCGCCCTTCCAAAGTTTGCGTCCGATTGAGGGGGTGTAGTTCGTCCATTTTCCATCCGCAGCGATGTCGGAATCGATGATCGATGAGTACGAAGCGAGCTTGGCATCGAGGTTGTCGATGTGGTGCAGGGCGACAGCTTCCAGGGTGACCGGAATCTTGGGGCTGCCATATTCCAGCACACCATGGTGGCTGACGATCAAGTGTTCCAGTTGGTGTCGCAGGCCGGTCGAAAACTTTTGGCCGGTGGTGGCTTCGGTTTCCGCGATCTTTTCGCCCAAGCGTTGGACGCCGATGACGATGTGGCCAACCAATTGGCCGCGGTCGGTGTAGCTGATCTCACCGCTGGCACGCAGTTCGTCGATCTTTCCTAGGTCGTGCAGGAAGGCGCCCATCAACAACAGGTCGGTGTCGACTTTGGCATAACGCGGTGCAATCAGTCGAACCAGTTCCATCATGTTGACGGTGTGTTCGAGCAATCCGCCGGGATACGCGTGATGGTTGGAAACCGCGGCGGCGGCTTGTCGAAACGATTGCACAAATGATTCGTCATTCAGGTAGGACTGAGCCAACGCGTGCAGAGCGGGGTGCGAGATTGTCGCCAGCAATTCTCGCAGGCGATCGAAATTGTTGTCCGCTTGGTTGGCATCGAAGCGGTCGAAGTCGCTTGGGTCGACTTCTGCCGGGTCCATTCGTTGGATCTCGGTGAGGATCACTTGCAAGGAACCGTTGTGCACTTGGGTTCGTCCGGTGCAGTGGATGTAGTCGCCGCGGTCGAAGGTGTCGAAAACGGTTTCGTCCGCGTTCCACATCATTCCGACGATCGTGCCGGACCGGTCGGACAATTTCATCAGGATGTATTTGCCGCCCTGACGATTGACTCGCAGTTGTTTGTCGGCGGCTTGGAACGGCTGGGCCAACGTCATTCCGTCGGTCAGGTCATGGATAGCGGTTCGTGACACGGGCTCGTCGCGGGTAGAAGGCGAATAGATGTTCGGAGCAGGGCAGGGCGGTCTTCAGCGGCCAATCGTATCAAGACCAAGCATGGATTCCATGGGGACAGATTTCTGCGGGGAGAGTTGTTGCAGGATGTGCCAGTGTTTACCCTGCAAGGTCGGATTCTGCGTGACGGGGTGGTGAGTCGACATTTGGGTCGGCCAATCGCACTGACGCGGGGGGATCCATCGGATTTCTATCGCAACTCGGCATGTCATGACTGATTCCTCGCCCGCACCTGATTCACCGCCTGAGTTTCTGGATCCGCCAGAAGCCGCTGGCGAATTAGGCCGACTGGGACCGTATCGCGTCATCGAATTGCTGGGGCAGGGTGGCATGGGCCACGTCTACCGAGCCCAGGACACGCGGTTGCAACGAACGGTTGCACTCAAGGTGATGAACGAGCGATTTGCGAAATCGCCGAACAGTCGCAAGCGGATTGTCGAGGAGGCTCGCTCGATGGCCGCGGTGCACCACGACAATGTTGCGACCTTGTTCGAAGTCGGCCAACGCAACGGCACACCGTTTCTCGCGATGGAACTGCTGCATGGAGCGACGCTGGAGCAGTTGCTTCAATCCGGTCGTCGGTTCACCACGGACGAGATCATCACGATCGCCGATCAAGTCGCATTGGGGCTGGAAGCGGCTCACGATCGGGGGATCATTCACCGGGACATCAAGCCCGCGAATTTGTGGATTCAGTCACCCAGTGAACGGGTCAAGATCCTTGATTTCGGATTGGCGGTCGCCGGATCGATGGTGCAGGGGATGGCCCGCGGCGATAGCGTCGTTGGGACGCCAGGTTACTTGTCGCCCGAACAGGCTCGCAACGAGACGGTTGATGAACGGACCGATCTCTATTCGCTCGGCGTCGTGTTGTATGAGATGTTTGCCGGCAAAGTGCCTTTGCTGGCGCCCAACACACCGACTCAGCTCGTCAACATTCTTTGCCGTGAACCGCTGCCGCTTTCCCAGCGACAACGTGACGGTGTTCCGGTGGAGGTGCCTGAGCCTTTGGAACGACTGATCATGAGGTTGTTGTCAAAGGAGCCAGGGGCACGATATGAGACCGTGGGCCATTTCCGCAAAGCATTGCAGGCCGTTTCCGAAGAAATTCAACTCGCTCTACAAGCTGAACTGGCGATCCAGATCGACCCAGGAGCCGGTTCAGCCAGCGGCTCCGTTTCTCCTGATGCGGCGAATGTGAGTGTCGCCGCAAAGCCAACTGGTACCCGTCCGATGGGGATGTTTGTGGCGGGCGGTTTGGCTGTGGCGGTGTTGATCGGCGGTGGCGTGTGGTGGATGCTTCGCGATGGGACGCCGGAAGAAAAAGCGGAGGTCGCGTCGATCGCGGAAGAGCCTCCTGCCGTGCTGGCCGCTGGTTTGGGAGCGTTGCAACTGACCGGCAACGTGGTTTCTGATCCCGCGGTTCCGGTCGGGGAGGTGGCCAGGTTCCGGTTGCAGTTGACCAACCAAGCCGAATCGGCCGAGACGGATCCGCGAGTCCAATATTCACAAGCTGGCCAAGTCGCACGCATCACGACTTTTCTGCAGCAAGAAGGACAACTCAAACGCAAAGCTCCTGCGTTCCCGCGAGCGTTCTCGCCGAAGCAGTTGCCAGCTCCGGGCGAAACGCAGTCGATCGAAATTCAGTTTTTGACCACCAACATGGCACTGGAACCGTTCGACGTGATCTTTGAATTGCAGTCGCCAGCGGGAGCCAGTGTCGATTCAATCGTGTCCCGGTTTGAAATCGTTGAGAACCTGCAATCAGGAGACCTGCTGGGTTTCAACACGATTCGCACGCGAGCAGGAAAGGGGGCCGACACGTTTGTGCGTCGCGGCAGCACGGAAGACTTTGGCAAACAACCCGCTCTGGTCGTGCATCGGTCCGGCGAGAAACAGGGCAACGTCTGGTCGATCGCATTCTTGAGGTTTGACCTGTCACAATTGGATCCGCCAACTGGATCGGAATCCGATTCCGTGAGTTCGGTTTTGCAACGGATCGATCGTTCTGTTTTGTTGCTGAGCATGGCTGCCGAATCGCATCCGGGGGCGGGACGGATCACCGTTCACGGTTGGCCGTCGGATTTGCGGACGCCTGATGGGGTGGGAACGCAAGACTGGCAAGAAACCGGCGCTGGCCACCTGACTTTTGAAAACAGCCCGGTTCCCCCCGACATGGATGGTTTGATTCCGCTGGGAGAATTGGAATTTGATAACTCAGGAGAAGGATTGAAGGATCAGCCCGACGGCATTCGTTTCATTTCCAAGGCACTGGACGATTTCCTGCGATCGTCGCCGGGAGTTGTGACCTTGGTGTTGTCTCAAGAGGGGTGGCTGGATGATCCGACGCGGTTCAATTCTCGAGACCGCTTGCCCGAGTTGGCTCCCGGATTGGCGGTTCGTTGGAAAACTGATTGACGCGAGGCCTGGGGCTGCCGCCGTCGAATCACGGGGGGAAGCTGAAATTGAGAGGAAGGAGTGTCTTTTCGAAAAGGTTGATTTCAACCTGACGACACGACTGAGTTAGAATGCGGGGATGAATCCACCGGCCGTTTCCAACCCCAGTTCTTCGTCCGACGCTGAAATGCCGTCGCGTGAAGGACAATCCACCTCCGCGAATTCGGGCGGGGCGATAGGGTCTTCGCTGACAACCTCGTCTGAGGTCCGGCTCAGTCGGTCTCGGCAAACTTGGACGGGAGCAGGGAGTGCAGCAGGATTTGTACTGCGTTATCTGCCGCCGATGCGTCGATTGCTGACCGATGTGCTGGGCAGCCAGTCCGACGCGGATCGGGCGCTAGCGATTCTGGTCTCACACTTGGTCAAATCGGGGTATTCCGGGCATGCGAAAGGCCGATTGCGAGACTTTTTAATTCTGGGGCTTCGTTCCGCGGCCAAAGCCCGTGCGTCCGAAATCGAATCCCAGGCCAAGAAGACAGGTGAGGTTTCGAGTGCCGAACCCACGCGAGAACTGAACTTGGATTCTGCGAAAACGGAATCTCGCGAATGGCTGAGTTACTGGCGAGACGGGTTGCTGCAGCGAGCGTGGCGAGCACTGGAACGCGAGCAACACCGCGAGCGGACGCGGGGCAAACGGAGCGAGGGTGTTTCGGTCGGATCCGACGATCCTGCTCATGATCTGGTCCACGACGTGTTGCGAATGGTGACCGATCACTCGGGGGAATCTTCGGAGGTCATTGCGGGACGAATTGCCGAATTGGCCGAGCGAACGGTTTCGGTCGCCGAGGTGAAGCGTCAGTTGCCAGTCGCCCGCGCGATGTTCGCTCAGTTGTTGGCCGACGAGGTGTCACTGACGCTCGAGGACGCGGATGCGAACGCGATTCAGGAAGAGATCCGCAAACTGGGGCTGCAAAAGGCGTTTTCTGGTTTGCAGGTCAAGGCTTGATCCCAACCTCTGTAATGGAGGTCGTGGGCGGGTGTCGGACGATCGGCCGGCTGACATGAACCAAATTCTTCACTTTCGACAAAAAAAGAGTTCTGATAACGTCGGGCTGGGTGGTGCTGGGATGGTGCCACCGTGAACTGAGTTCGCTCATGCCCGAAGGAACGACCGTCGATGCAGAACTTGATGCGCTACCGAGATTTGGTTTTGCCGATTGGCATTATCATGTGTTTGGTGGTGATTCTCGTGCCGCTGCCGCCGTTCCTGATGGACTTGTTGTTGGCAACCAACATCACCGTTGGTGTGATCGTGTTGCTGACGACGGTGTACGTCTCCACTCCGCTGGATTTCAGCATTTTTCCATCTTTGTTGTTGGCCACGACGCTCGCCCGCTTGGTGCTGAATGTCGCCACGACGCGATTGATTTTGACCAGCACGGAGTCCGGAAGCGGGGGGGCTGCTGGCGGTGTGATTCAAGGGTTCGGCGAGTTTGTCGCCGGTGACCGAATTGAAATCGGGATCATCATCTTTGTGATCATCGTGTTGATACAGTTCATCGTGATCACCAAGGGTGCAACTCGGATCAGTGAAGTCGCCGCCCGATTCGCGTTGGACGGGATGCCAGGTCGCCAGATGGCGATTGACGCCGATATGAACGCGGGGCTGATCGACGAGAAAGAGGCCCAGCGTCGTCGCGAAGAAATCGCCAACCAAGCTGACTTTTATGGGGCGATGGATGGTGCCAGTAAGTTCGTCCGCGGGGATGCCATCGCTGGCATTGTGATCACGCTGGTGAACGTGGCCGGTGGTCTGTACATCGGGGTGATGCGGTACGGCATGACCGTGTCGGAGGCAGCCGAGCTATTCACGAAACTGACCATCGGTGACGGTTTGGTCAGTCAGGTTCCTGCTCTGTTGATTTCGCTGGCTGCTGGTTTGCTGGTCACGCGGAGTGCTCGCAAAGCAAGTTTGCCTGAACAGTTTTTGCAGCAGTTGTTCAGCAATCCCAAGGCCCTCGCTGTTGCCGGTGGGTTCCTGTCGCTGTTGATTTTGACCAGTTTGCCCGCACTTCCGATGGCGACGTTGGGCGCGAGTTGCATTGGATTGGCGGTTGTCATGAATCGCCAAAACAAACAAAACGAAAAAGAGGAGGCGGATGCTGAGGAAGCCGAGCAAGCGGCCGCCTCCGCACCGGCTGAGAAACGAGTCGAAGACTACTTGAACGTGGACCCGATGGAGTTGGCCATTGGGTTGGGGTTGTTGTCACTCGCCGACCCCAATCGTGGCGGCGATTTGATGCAGCGGATCACGGGGGTTCGTCACTCGATTGCGGGCGACATTGGCGTCGTGCTGCCGAAAGTCCGCATTCGCGACGACATGAACTTGCACGACTATGAGTACGAAATTCGGATCGCTGGGAACCCACTGACCAAGCAACGCGTTCTGCCCGATCGGTTGCTGGCCATCGACAGTGGCCACACAACGGGTGTGATCGAAGGGGAACCGACCAAGGATCCAACCTTTGGTGAGCCGGCCGTTTGGATCGATCCGATTCGCCGCGAGCAAGCCGCGATCTATGGATACACCACCGTGGAACCCGGTGCGGTCTTGGCCACTCACTTGCAAGAGTTGGCTCGCCGGCATGCGGATGAATTGCTGACGCGTGATGCAACGAAGCATTTGATTGACGAGTTGAAGACGGCGGCACCTGCTGTGGTCGACGAGTTGATTCCGGGCATGCTGAAAATCAGTGACGTCCAGCAGGTCTTGCAAACCCTGCTTCGAGAAGATGTGCCGATTCGACAGTTGGCGATCATCTTGGAAACGTTGGGCGATCACGCGGGACGCACGAAGGACCCGATTTGGCTCAGCGAGTACGTCCGTCACCGTTTGGCTCGGACGATCAGCACACGCTATCGAGACGAAATGGGACAGCTTCACGTGGTGGCGCTGGACCCTGCGATGGAAGACCGCATTGCGGCCGGAATCGAACATACCGAGCGAGGACTTTTTGTCCGGATGAGTCCATAAGCGGTGGACTCGACTTGCGACAAAATCTCCCAAGCCGTTAAGAAACTAATCACGCTGGGCCATACCCCGGTGATTTTGGTCAGCCCACGGATTCGTCCAGGGCTTCGCCAGATCATTGCTGGATCCATGCCCCGCGTTCGTGTGCTGTCGTACAACGAAATCACACAGGACACAAAAATCCAGTCACACGGCGTGGTGAGTGATTGATGCATATACGAACTTTTCGAGCAGCGAACCTGCAAGCGGCTCTTGCCGATATTCGAGATCAAATGGGCCCGGAGGCTTCCGTGCTTCATACGCGGCAGGTCCGCAATGGCTGGATGGGCTGGCTGGGCCGGACTCATGTGGAAGTCACCGCGGGATTGCACAGCGGTCCCGTGGATGGGGCGATGAATGACAACGCTGGCAATTGCGTTCCAGCGAATTTCGCGGAAGAGTCATTGCGTCCGGCGGATGTTCGTTCGGTGAATTCCGTGTCAGCGTCGTCCGGATATGGAACGTCGCCGACCGGCATGCCAGGTGCCGACGCGGGGCGAAACCCCGTTGATGCCGCCTACCAAAACTTTGACGCCGCTCATCAACTTCGCCCAGGATCTGTGCCAGGGTCTGTGCCAGGATCAGGGGCAGGGCAGGGCGGTTTGTATGGTGCGGGGTACGCCTCATCGGAGATGACCCCGGCGGATTCCCTGTCGTTGCGTTTGTTGCAAGCCGGGGTGGAAGAAGCCACAGCTCGTCGTTGGATGGCTTCGGCGTCCAGCTTCGCCGCGGGAATTGCGAATTCTGATTCTGCGGTTCCAAGCGACCAGCGTTGGATGGAGCACTTGCAGCGTGCCGTCGCGAGAGAACTGAATCTATGCGGCCCCATTCGAACTCAACCGGGGGACCGTCACGTGGTCGCGTTGGTCGGTCCGACGGGCGTCGGCAAGACGACAACGGTCGCCAAGTTAGCGGCTGGATTCCGGATTGAAGCTCGTCGACGTGTGGGTTTGCTGACCATCGACACCTACCGAATCGCCGCGGTCCAACAGCTCAAGGCCTACGCCGAGATCATGGACCTTCCGATGGAGGTCGTTGAGAAACCCGAACAGATGGAAACAGCGCTCAGTGCTTTAGGGGATGTGGATCTGGTTTTGATCGACACCGCCGGTCGCAGTCCGCGCAGTGACGCACGGATCGAACAGCTCACCGAGTTTCTGCGAGCGGCCCACCCTGACGAAACACACTTGGTTCTCAGCGCGACCAGTTCGGGTGACAACATCCGAACAACGCTGGAAGGTTTTGCTCCGGTGCGAGCCAATGCGGTCACACTGACCAAGCTGGACGAGACGCCTTGCACCGCCGCCGTGCTGGCTGCGTTGACAGGACGTGATCTTACGGCGGCGCCGCCTTTGAGCTATCTGACGAACGGTCAACAGGTCCCCGATGACATCGCCGTGGCGGATGCTTCTGGTTTGGTGGCACAATTGTTGCCGCAGATGCCTGCCGCTGGGTTGGGGGAGATCGGGTATGAGACAATGGACGGGTATGACTCCTTGCACTACGGCGAGGCGGCATAATTTCGAGAATTTTGATTGAAGTAACAACGGGAAGTTGGCCGATACTCTGAACTGCGACGGCACGCGATCGACGAAAGTCACTTGAGACTTTTTTTGAAGTGTCCGTTTGACGAGTTTGGGATAGAAGAATTCGACCCGTTTTTATTTTGTGGCCTGCCTTCACTGCCAGGACGGTGACGTGATCCGATCATTGGCTCTTTCGCTTGGTTCTTTCGCAATGGGACTGGTTGTCCTTCGCGGGATCTGGCAAGGAGAGATAGCGGCGGACGTTGCTTCCGAAGCGATCGGGACTCTGATCGTTTTCATGGGCATTGGAGGTTTGGCAGGTGCCATCGCGGATCAATTGATTCGAGACGGGGTAGAGGACCTATATCGCAAACGAGTGAAGTGGTTTCAGGAAGGTGTTGAGAGTTCAGCACTGGAAGAGGCCAACAACCAAGACAAGTGACGGCGAACCGTTGACGGCACGGATGCTGATTGACTCGCACGTTCAAACACACCAAGACTTATTTCATTGCTAGTGACCGAGACGCATCGGGTTTCCGCTGCGGAGACGAAATTAGCAATCAGTGATCATCACGGAGGATTCGATGCCGGCTACCGCAACTGCAGACGACCCGATCTTGAAGGTATGGACTTCTTTCAAATCCACCACCAAAGATTCGCCGGACTATGAGCCGCTGCGGAACCAGTTGGTTGAGCGATACATGCAATTGGTTCGTTACAACGGCGAACGAATTTGGCAACGTCTGCCGGATGGTGTCGAACTGGATGACTTGATCAGTGCCGGCATGTTCGGCTTGATGGATGCCATCGACGCTTACGACACCGAACGCGGTGTGAAGTTCGAAACGTTCTGCGTGCCGCGGATTCGTGGTGCGATGCTCGACGAACTTCGCAAAATGGACTGGGTTCCTCGTTTGGTTCGCAGCAAAGCCAGCAAACTGGCAACCGCGACGAAGACCTTGGAAGCCCGCTTTGGTCGTGCACCAACCGTCCAGGAATTGGCGGCACACATGGAGATCGACGTCAAAGAAGTTGAAAAGATGCAAAGCGAAGCCAACGCGGTTGGTGTCGTTTCGCTGAACAAGAAGTGGTACGAAACGGATAGCTACAAAGACGTCCGTGAAATCGACATTCTGGAAGATAAGAAGGGTGAAGACCCCACTCGTCGTGTTCAGAAAAATGATCTGATGCGTTTGGTCACCAAAGGGTTGAACCGCAACGAACGTCTGATCATCATCCTGTACTACTACGAAGAACTGACGATGAAAGAGATCGGGGCTACCTTGGACCTGTCCGAATCACGCGTCAGCCAAATGCACACCGCCATCGTCAATCGTTTGCAACAGCAACTCGGCGTTCGTCGCCTTGAGTTCGGGGCTTAAGACCTTCCATGCGTATCGCTCATGTGATCACCCGAATGATCATTGGCGGTGCGCAAGAGAACACGCTGCACAATTGCCAGGACCTCGTTCACCTTCATGGGGACGAGGTTTTGCTCGTGACGGGGCCCGCCGTTGGACCGGAAGGAGACTTGCTCTCCAAACGTGTTCGTGCCGACGCGAAAGAGACAGGCGATTCAGCGAACGAGTCAAAGGGCAGGGCAGGGCGGTTCGATCTGGATGGGCTGCCGATCGAGTGGATTGATTCACTCCGGCGGGCAATTCATCCTCTCAATGATTGGCACGCTGCACGTGATTTGCGGCGGGCTCTACTGGACTTTGATCCGGATGTGGTTCACACACACAGTGCCAAAGGCGGTCTGCTCGGCCGGCATGTGGGATGGGGGTTGAAGCGAACCTCCACCGGCAAACGTCCCGTTGTGATTCACACCGTTCATGGTGCGCCTTTTCATGATTACCAGTCCAAGCTGGCTCATGACTTCTTTGTTCGTTGTGAACGCTGGGCGGCATCACGCTGTCACAAGCTGATCTCGGTCGCCGATGCGATGACGGATCTGATGGTGGATGCGAGCGTTGCTCCACGCGAAAAGTTTGTGACGATCCACAGTGGCATGAATGTGGACCCGTTTGTCCACGCAGCCGATCATCGCGAAACGGTGCGACAGAAATACGGTTTACGCGAGGAGCATGTGGTGGTGGGCAAGATCGCTCGCCTGTTTCACTTGAAGG
>NZ_JBICHO010000524.1:0-3065 GCF_043100905.1 Rhodopirellula sp. JB055
GGCATTGATTCCTCGACGGGATTCACGCTGACAATCACCGACGTCAACGAAGCCGCTTCGGTGAGCCTAGCCAATCAAGTCAACTCCATCAGCGAAGGTGCCGACCTGTCATCCGGCATGAAGGTCGCCGACATCGTCGTCACGGATGATGCACTGGGAACGGAAACGCTTGCCCTCATCGGAACCGATGCTGCCTTGTTCCGAATCGACGGCACGGAACTTTGGTTGGTCAACGACGCTGCACTGGATTTCGACAGCAATTCCACACTGGACGTAACCGTTGAAGTTTACGACGCCAGTTTGTCGGCCAGTGCGTTGGACACGGCGGCTCATTCGATGACCGTGACGGACGTGAACTCGTCACCAACCGTGAGCCTCAGTCAATCAGGAACGTCGCTCTCGGAAGACACCGCAACGGGCGTGCGAATCAAGATGGCGGACATCATCGTCACCGACGATGCAACGGGAACGAATGACCTGTCGTTGTCGGGCGACGACGCAGCACTGTTTGAGATTGACGGCAACGAACTCTATTTGAAAAGCGACACAACCCTCGATTTCGAGACCGCATCGACGCTCGATGTGACAGTCAACGTCGATGACTCGTCACTCGGCGGTGGCATTGATTCCTCGACGGGATTCACGCTGACAATCACCGACGTCAACGAAGCGCCCAGTTTCACCTTGGAATCACCAATCACGCTGATTCCCGAAACCGAGGACATGTCCGGCGGACTCAAGGTTGCTGACTTGATCGTCACCGACGATGCACTTGGAACCGAAACGTTCTCCCTCCGTGGTGATGACGCGGCATTGTTTGAAGTGGTTGGATCAGAACTGCGATTGCGAGCAGGGATCACGCTCGATGCCATCGTCAATCCCAACCTGGATGTGACCATCGATTTGGATGACGCCGCCTTGGGCAGTGGCCCCGAAGACACGCAAACACTGCAGATTCAAGTCACAACCACCAACGCGCCGCCCACGCTGGACAACTGGCAAACGAGCTCGTTCGCCAGCCAACCAGTGAACGTGCCCGCATCCGTGTTCGCCGGCCTGGCCAGCGATGTGGATGGTCAAACTCTGACGGCACACGTGAGTTCGGGTCCCATGGTTGGCACTTTGGACCTGCAATCGGATGGCAGCTTCACCTTCACGCCGCCGCCCGGATTCATCGGCACCATCACATTTGAATGGACCGCGTTTGACGGACGGCAACACAGCGCCGCTGCGACCGCCACACTGACCTTCCTCCCGGTTCCTACGATCCCCAATCCCCCAGCGCCCCCCGCACCGGCGACAGAAGATGGTTCGAGAAACGATTCGGATTCGTCCGATGCAGACGCATCCGATTCGAGCACGGACTCGGACAACAACGACAATACAGAAGACAGTTCCAGTGACGCAGATTCCGAATCCAGTTCCGAAGCCGAAGCCGGCGACGTGCCCGTTGGAATTCCCAACGCGGTCACCAACCCGGACGGAACCGCCCAACAAGGCGCCCAATCCGCCGCATCAGATGAGGCTTCCACTGAACTCGAACGCATGAACGCCAGCGTCAACGAAGCCCGACTTGCGAACGAGGCAGCCGAACGCGATCAGGACTTTGCCCGCACACAACTTGCTTTGACTCAGTCAGGCGGGCGAATCCAACGACTCGATCTGGATTTCGACTTTGGATCCGATGGAGTCGCCATGACATCCGTTGACTATGCCCTGATGAGCCAACCGGGCGAGATGTGGGACCAACTGGACAACTATCAAGAAAAGGTTAACTCGCAAATCAATGGCGATTTGATCGTCGTGGGAACCGCCGGCGCTGCCGCATCCAGTGTGACCGTGGGTGTGGTGGCCTGGGCCCTGCGAAGTGGATTGCTGCTGTCGGGTTTGATTGCCCACATGCCAGCTTGGAGTGCGGTCGACCCGTTGTTGATCATGCAAGGATTCTCTGGAAACGGTGACGGAGAAACTCTCGAAGAACTCATGGACCGCCACGACAAAGCGATGACAGACGAATGATGAGCCTCTATCAGCGTATCCCTATTCGCATTCGGATTTCACTCGGTCTAGTCGGACTGATGGCCGGCAGTCTGCTGGTCGCCAGCGCCGCCGGTTTCTTCCCCAACGAACAAGAAGAAATCCTGCACGGCCGTGCGCGGTTGTGTGAGTCCTTGGCAATCAGTGGCACCGCCATGGCCAGCCACGGTCAAGTCGACTCGTTGCGTGTCACACTCGAATCGGTCGTTCATCGAGACCCACAAATCAATTCCATCGGCCTGGTTTCCAGCGAGGGTCAACTGCTGGTCGCGGCCGGCGAACACGATCACTTCTGGAACGACAATCTCGCAGACGACGTCAATCAAATGCGAGTGCCCGTGTTTCGTTATGGCAAACAATGGGGCGAACTGCAGGTCGCCTTCGCCTCCACCGGCGGTCTATTCGGACTGAATTACTGGGCGCCCGCCTGGTTGTTGATCGTGCTGGTCCCGGCCTGTTTGATCCAGTTTTCGTTCTTTCTGAAAAAGACACTGGAGAGCCTGGATCCCTCCGGTGCCGTTCCCACCCACGTCGAAAATGCACTTGATACCATCACCGTCGGATTGGTCCTGCTCAATTCACGAGGTCGGATTCTGTTCACCAACCGACGTTTGAATCAATTGCTTTCGCAAGAACCTGCCGACATGATGGGCAAAGAGATCGGCGATCTGGAGTGGCAAACTCTTGCCGAAAGCAACGAACTCTTGCCTTGGGAAGAAGCCAAGCAGAACGATGATTCCGTCATGGATCGGATTCTCCAATACGACAACAGCGGCCGCCTGCTGACGTTCAGCGTCAACTGCACCCCGATCGCAGGTCAAGGCTATCTGGTCACCTTCGAAGACATCACGCTGATCGAAGAAAACAAAGTCGCCCTGGCAAAGGCTCGCGACGCCGCTGAAAACGCCAACGCTGCCAAAAGCGATTTCCTGGCCAACATGAGTCACGAGATTCGCACGCCACTCAACGCTGTGCTCGGCTTCACCGACGTCCTGCGTCGTGGATTGGTGTCCAACGGTGAGGAAGCC
>NZ_JBICHO010000525.1:0-14137 GCF_043100905.1 Rhodopirellula sp. JB055
GTCACCGCTATCAGCGATCGGGCGATGCCATTCGTCAATTGGGATCGCATTTCATTTTCAGGAGTCGATGTCATGCGCAATGTTTTGCTCGCCGTTGATGGGTCGAAACCATCAGAAGAAACGGCAAAATTTGTCGCTCGCCTTCCCCATTTTGATCCGGTTGAGCTGACCGTGGTCACGGTCGTGCACCGACGGTTCGTTCACGCTAGCTACTCGACCAACGAGTTGATCGAAAAGGCGTACGAACAAGATCGGGCGAACGCACTGAAGAGCCTGGAACGAGTGGCAACGCTGTTCGAAGGTGCCAATGTGCAGGTAAAAACGGAACTGATCGAAGGTGTCGTTGGCGAGTCAATTGTCGAGAAGGCCAAAGACATCAAAGCCGATTTGGTCGTCGTTGGAGCGACGGGCCACTCACAAATCAGTCGCATTTTGCTGGGAAGCACCAGCGACTTTGTGGCAACCCACGCTCCGTGCAGCGTGTTGGTGGTTCGCCCCGAAGCGTTGCCGAGCAACGGAGAATCGCTCAAGGTTTGTTTGGGTTACGAGGGCACGGGGCCTTGCCAGGCTGCTCTCGAAGAACTGATGGAGAGTCCTTGGCGAGGACAAACGGAATTGCATGTGGTTCTGGTGGCTGCCTGCTTGAATGAAGTCTACGCCGACCCGAATTGTGTGCAGCATTACAAAAAGGAGTTGAAACAAGCGAAAGAACAGTTGGAGGAGGTTTCCGATCATGTGATCACGCACTTCCTCGAAGATGTTCACTACGGCGAGGCCATCACTCGATTCGTGGAAACGCACGGGATGAATTTGGTGGTGCTTGGCGAAACCCCTCGGTCGCATTTCAGTCGCTTCTTGTTGGGAAGCACTTCCCAGTACGTGCTGCGTCATGTGCCGTGTAGCGTGTGGATCACTCGCAATCGCACGATTGAGGGTTTGAAGCACAAACAAGTGGAGTCCAAATCCAAGCCCGCTTTAAGCTGATTCGCATCGTGAATGCGATTGCTCTGGATTCGAACTCGCCCGTCATTCCTTTGGCGGGCATTTTTTGTTGACACTTTTGACCGGAGCATCGTTGCCTGGCGGTCGTGCCGCTTTCTGGTGCTGAGCTTGGCGGGTTTCTGGACGGTGCACCTCAAGCCTGCACGACCTTGAGGCCAGGCCGAATCGGCGTAGGTCTTAGGTGCCGGCCATCGACTGCTCGGCAATTTGACGGTGTGCTTGAGCACGGTCTTCTTTGTCTCGCACGATCAACACACTGCAGTCTGCATGACGCAGCACGTAGCGCGACGTGCTGCCTAAGAACACTCGGGTGAGCAGTCCACTGTCACTGTCGCCGGTCACAGCCAAGTCGCAACCGTGACGCCTCGCATATTCGACGAGGGCTTCTCCGACGTGATCGGCTTCGACCAAGTGGGTTTCGGTGTTCAATCCGAGATCCTGCAGTTTGGTTTCAAAATCCAAGATTTGAGCTTGGGCTTGTTGGTACTGCGATTCCCAGAGATCGGCGGCGTGCTGCCGCAGGTCTTGTCGGTAAAACGTGAACCGATCCAAGATGCGAACCAGATGAATCTCAACGTTGGGACGCACCTTGAGTTCTTTCAGCCACGACAGCATGCGTTCGTCCTCGGGCCGACCTGAGAGAGCGAGCATGATCTTTTGCAGTCCGAGTTCAACGCTGGCTTCTTTCGGTGAACGCACCACCAACGCACTTGTGTCGGCATGAGTGGCCACGTAGTCCGAGACGCTCCCCAACAGGACGCGTTCGATGGCTGAGTGTCCGATCGCTCCCAGGACAATCAGGTCGGCATCGGATTGTTCGGCCGCGTCCAACAGCGACGAGGTCGGAGGACCAATTGGCACATGGGTGTGCACTGAATGGACGTGGTCCCGGGACTCCAGGTCGTTTGCCAAACTCGAAATTGCTTCGCGGTTGCGAACCGTCTCGATGTCCAAGAAGGCACCGAAGTCCAATGGCATCGCCATGGATCCGGTGTCCACCATCATGGGTGGAGCAACCACGGACACCAAATCAAAGTCAACGGGTTTTCGAAACGGCAGATGAGATGCAAATTCGACGGCCCGTTGGGCATAAGGAGAAGAGTCAACCGCCAGTAGAATTCGCATCGTTTCGTTCCCAACAAAGGAGTGTCAAGTTGAAGTGTCTGGGCGAGGGATCAAAGCGATCTGTCTCGCAATGTTCTGCTCAGAGCTGCAACCTTCAGGCCATTGGGAAATGCAAGGAAACGGAAGGAAATGTGTGACAAGATGGCACGCTTGCTAGCCCATCGCGGTGTCACAGGGCGGTCGAACCGCACACCACGTCGAAGATGCCGCTCCGCCATCGACGACTGCCTTGACCATCGCGATCGGAAGCGGGATCGATGAATCGCAAGCGTGATCAGGCAGCTCCTTCCGCGCCACCAAATCGTCGTGTTCTCCGGATTGGATTTGATGCCCGAGGCTCATAGGGGCGGACACCTGAGAAGGCGTGTATGGATTGGATTCGATCGCAGACTTCTGGATCAGCGAACAACGAGGACCGATTGAGAGGCGTGGCGGAGAACGAAACGGCTGACGCTTCCCAGCATGACACGCTCGAACAGGGATTCGTCTTGGTCACCAACAACGATCAAGTCGCAGTGGTGCGAATCGGCATAGTCGACAATGGTTTGCCCGACATGCGAAGATTCCACCAGCATCGGTTGGACCTTCATGCCAAGTGATTCCAGGTGCGGTTGTGTCGATTCAATCAGCTTCCACGCGGCCGAGCGGACCTCTTCCATGTAGGAGGAGACCTTCTTCAGCAAGTGAAGTTCATATTCCGGGTGAGTTTCCATCACGTGCACCAGATGGACTTCCGTTCCCGGTTGCAGTTGCAAAGATTCAATCGAGGCTGGCAAACGGGAATCAGGTTCGGCGTTGCTGATTGCGACGACCACCCGTGAGAACATGCTCTCGCGGGTCGCTGGTGCTGGCTCAACCGAACGATGGATCAAACAGGTGCAGTTGGCTCGGTTCGCCACGTAATCCGATGTGCTTCCCAGCATGATTCTCGCGATCGCGGAGTGTCCCACTGAACCGAGGACAATCCAATCAGCCGAAATTTGCTCTGCCAACGCCAATAATTCGCGGGCTGGAGTGCCTTGTCTGACGAGCGTTTCGCAAGAGGAGAAACGTGAACCATACTTTTCCACCCATTCGTCGAGGTGCGTCTGTTCCGCATTGATTCTGGACTCGATGGCTTCTTGGGGAATCCAAGCCAGATCTGCTTCGCCAACTTGGTATAGCGAGGGTTCCGGAAGAACGGTCGCAAGTGAGACGTTGCATGATTTTGAAAGGTGTGACTCTGCCAAGGCTTCCAGTGCGTTCTGAGCCGGCGGCGACGAATCCATTCCAATCAGGGTCGTCAACGTCGATGGTTTTTCTTCGCTCATAAGGCTTCTTCCGACGGCAGGTTTTGTTCGAATCGTTCAAGCAAGCGATAGAGTTTTCGACGGTGGATTCCCAGGTGTCGAGCCGTTTTCGCTTTGTTGCCGCCGAGTTGTTCGAGGACCTTGAGCACATGGGCTTTGACAAGGTCGTCCACTTTCAGGTTGCTGTCACCGAGCGAAAAGATGGGTTCCGATCTGGTTGGCGTGGCGGTTGCGAAAGTTTCAGTCCCGGACGCTGTGGATTGTTCTTGTTCTCGAGCGACTGGTTTCCAACGGGCGGGCGCGGTCTGGCTCGTTGCTGGTTCAACGATCTCTCGCGGCAAGTCATCCATTGTAATCACTTGATCGTTTCCCAGGATCGTGGCGCGTTCAATCACATTGATCAGTTGGCGGACGTTTCCGGGCCAAGGATAGTGGGCCAGCGTGTCCAGCGTTTCTGGGGTGAAGGACCATCCGGTTGGCAAGAAGTGTTGAAGCAACTGTTTGATGTCGCCTTCCCGTTCTCGCAGTGGAGGTAGGTTCAGGGTCAGAACATTGATTCGATAGAAGAGGTCTTCGCGAAAACGTCCTGCTTTCACCTCTTCATTCAGATCGCGATTGGTTGCCGCGATCAACCGAACCTGCACCTTGCGTTCGCGGTGGCAGCCGATCCGGCGGAGAGATCCGTCTTCCAGAACCCGCAACAATTTGGGTTGCAACTCCGGTGGCAGTTCACCGACCTCATCGATGAAGAGCGTGCCGCCATCGGCGATTTCGAACAGTCCTGGTTTGTCGGCTGTCGCTCCGGTGAAGGAGCCTTTTTGATGACCAAACAGTTCGCTTTCGACGAGTTGCTGTGGCAAGGCCGCGCAATTGATGGTCACAAACGGACGATCCGCCAGATCGCTTTGTTGTTGGACGGAACGGGCCACGACCTCTTTGCCTGTGCCGCTTTCACCCTCGATCAGCACCGGTTTGCGAGTCGGAGCAACCTTGGAAATCATGCGACCGAGGTCCTGCATCGCCACCGAGTCGCCGACCAGTTTGGGGGAGGGACGGTTTCGGGTGACGATCGCTTTGAGTTGCTGGTTTTCCTTTTTCAGTTGTCCGCGTTGACGAGCGAGTTGCGCGCGGTGTTCGAGGTCGGCCAACGAGCATGGCTTGGTGAGGAAATCACAGGCCCCCATCTGCATCGCTTGCACGCAGGCTTCGATGGTTCCTTTTCCCGTCAAGAAGATGACCTCGACGTCGAACGCAGCTTCTTGGACACGCTGCATCAATTCCAAGCCGTTCATTCCGGGCATGTCGATGTCAAATACTGCGACGTCGAAATGTTCTCGGTCCAGCAAGGTCAGTGCTTCGGCGCCGCTCGCCGCCATCCGCACCGTGTGCCCCATTCGTTCCATGAATTTGCCGCAACTGCGCCGGTAATCGTCTTCGTCGTCAACGAGGAGCAGTTTGATGGTTTGGCTCATAACGGGATTGTCAATCAATTTTGGGCGGAGGTTGGGATGGCCCTGCCTCATCTGCGATCTTTGTTCCAGAGCCAGATTTGCATGGAATTCGCCCTTCGACGGTCTGATGCGTGCGGTGAAGGGGCACTCGCTGTGACATATCGCACGGGTGGGCGAGTAGGCGGCGGGAGGCTAACGCCTGCGAGGCCACAAATTGAGGGGCGAGAGCATCGGATTCGCGGCAGTGTGCAGACTGGAGTCCCGTGTTTCCGTTTCTCGTGAGTGTGGCATTGCTGGATTGCGTAGCAGACTGTTGATTTAAACCTTTCCCAGATCGAAGGATCAGCCGACGATCGCTAGCCCGCGGTAATCGGAAACGAACCGGACGCGATCGCGTTCCGGCTGACTAAATCAACAGCCTGTTAGGTGGTAGCTTCGCCATGGCACGTCGTTCGCGTTGGGGGCACGCTTGCTCTTCGTATTGATCGTCATTTGCTCAATGCCATAGCGAGCCATGTTTGCTGATCTCAGTCCGCATCCCACTCTTCATCATCGCTCAGCGAACAAATGCCGATTTGCTAAACAGGCGAATGTCATTTGTTGTCTAGGTTTCTCATGCGTGTTCTCAATCACATACTTGTTATCGAAGACGACGCTGAATCAGCCGAGTCTTTGTCCGATGTGCTGTCTGTTGACGGTTTTGATGTCACCACCACCGGGTGCGTTCATGAAGCGTTGCAGGTTCTCGGCAAACAACGCTTTGGTTTGATCTTGTCGGACCGCCGATTGCCCGATGGGCTGATCGAAGATCGTTTGCAAGAATTGTTGGTGGCCAGTGCGAAAACGCCTGTCATCGTGGTGACGGGGTACAGTGATCTGCAGACCGCGATCGATGCTTTTCGTCAGGGCGTGTCTGACTATGTGATCAAGCCGATCATCCCGGAGGATCTCATTGCGACTGCGCGGCGGATCATTGACCGGCGAATTTTGGAGCGACTGTTTCAGAAGGCGCACGCGTTGGCCGCGCGACTGCAAGCGACCGCCGAGGCGGTGATTCTGGTGTTGGATTTTGACGGCCAAGTCATCCACATCAATCGCTTTTTGACCGAACTGACAGGCTGGTCTCAGGAAGAATTGATCGGAGAGAACTGGCTCGAAAAATGTGTGTTCCCACAGGACCTTCAGCGTGTCGCTCAGCACCTGGAAACAACCGCAAGACTGGGGGCATCCCGCGGATTCACCAATCAAGTTCGCTGCAAAAATGGCGAGATTCGCGACATTCGTTGGTCGAATTCCAAGTTGCAGGACGACAACGGCAGGGGACAATACATTTTGTCAATTGGAATCGATGTTTCTGATTTGAGCGAAGCGAATCAGCGAGTCGTTCGAGCGGAGCGATTGGCCGCGATCGGCGAGACCGTTGCTGCGCTAGCACACGAAAGCCGCAATGCAATTCAACGGATCAAGGCGGCATCAGAGGTCCTCGCCATGAATGTCCATGGCCACGCGGACTCGGAGGAGGAAGTGACCGCGGTTCAGCGAGCCGCAGAAGATCTCTCAACAATGCTAGAAAACGTCCGGTCGTATGCGGCACCGATTCAGACGGAATTGCAGCGAGTTGATCTGAGAGAGGTGTGGCGTCAGGCTTGGGAAGATTTGAAATCCGAACGCGAGGATCGAGACGTCAAACTGAAGGAATTGACGTCCAATTGCGAGCACCTTGTCGAAGTCGATGCGTCCCGGATGACGCAGGTCTTCCGCAATCTGTTTCTCAATGCACTGGAGGCGACTGAAGGGCCCGTTCAAATCGAAATCCGTTGTGATTGCGACGGCGATCACGTGTGTCTGAGTGTGTCTGACAATGGGCCTGGGCTCAATGAAGAACAGGCGACCCACTTGTTCGAGCCCTTTTACACGACTAAACCCACGGGAACGGGATTGGGAATGCCAATCTGCCAACGCATTGTGGAGGCGCATGGGGGATCCATCCAGGCACTCGAGCAGGCCTCTGGTGCCTGCATCCAGGTTCGCGTGCCGCGAGAGACGGCTGCAGCGGCGACGCGCTCCCGCGACTTTGCTCTATCGTGAGTGGTCGGTGTGAGATTGCAACGTGTCGGACCAGCGAGCTGTTCGCTCAGGCCTTGCGAACGAATTCGGACTTCAGCCCCATGGCGCCGATGCCATCGATTTTGCAATCGATGTCGTGATCGCCGTCGACCAGGCGGATGTTCTTGACTTTGGTGCCGACTTTGACGGTCTGGCCGGCGCCTTTGACTTTCAGGTCTTTGATCACGACCACGGTGTCGCCATTTTCGAGTGCATTCCCGTTGGCATCGCGGATGATTTCTGCTTCCGCAGCGGCATCGACATCCGCTTGCGACCATTCATGGCCACAGCTTGGACAGACCAGCAAAATGCCGTCTTCGTAGGTGAAAGTGCCATCGCATTCAGGGCAATTCGGCAGGTCGCTCATCTTCGCAAGTTGGTTTTGTAGGATGGAATCTTCTAAACGACCATTGTTGCAAAATGAGCAAGGGCGCGTAGTGGCCTTGCCGATTCACGATTTGGACGACGTCCCTGTGGAATTTCAATGCCCAAACTGCTCACTGAATTCGAGCCAAACCTTCCTGCTTAGGTGTCGCTTGGATGGTCGGGCTCCGCTTCGCTTGCCAACGTTTTCAGATCCAGGATGTTCACGATTGCACCCTTTCGTTCCGCTCCGCTCTTATAGGGGACCACTCGCAGCAAGACCCGTTCGTCTCGTGTCGTCGTGATTTCCTTGACGAAATTCTTGCCCGTCAACAATACGGAACGGATCTGATTGCTCAGGTCAGCCAGCACCATGGAGTGCGTGAAGTTGGTCAGCGAGCGACCGATGTCATGGTCGACCAGATTGAAGTAACGGGTGGCGGCGGGAGTGAACCGGCGGATAAACAAATTCTCATCGACAAAGAGTGTTCCGATGTCGGTGCTGCTGAGCAGATTTTCGATGTCTTCTGTGACTTCCTGGAGTTCGGTGATCTTGCGGTGGTTCTCCGCGTTCACGGAATAGAGTTCTTCGTTGACGCTGTGCAGTTCCTGATTGGTGCTTTGAAGTTCTTCGTTGGATGCAATCAATTCTTCATTGGTTGATTGCAGTTCTTCATTGCTGGCTTCGAGTTCTTCGATCGTGGCGCTTAAGCTTTCCTTGGCAAACGCTAGTTCTGCTTCGATGGCGTCGTATTGGTCACCGGGGCGCGAGACGCGGACTACTGTTTCAACCGTCCGAGACGATTGCGAGGGCGTGCCGAACTCAATGAACCAAACGAATGACGCAGCAACCTTGCTCTTGAGGGTCCGTACCGTCACATCGGCGTAGCGGGGGTGGTCACCCACTTGAAAAGGAACGTCTCGGATCACAATTTTGGAATGCTCTTCTTTGGCGGATCGGACCAATGCAGCGCCAATCGCAGTGCGGGATTCCCCACTGAGCATCCGCAGCAAATTGCCGCTGAAGCGTCCCGTCGTGTTCTGCAGGTAGTCATTGGCGTCACCAAAGACATGCAGGACGTTGCGTTGTTCATCCAAAAGCACGCCACATTTCACAAACTCGCTCAGAAGTGAGTCATATGCATCCAGGAGTCCCGTAAAGCTAAGTTGTTCTGGTTTATCGCGATTCAGGATGTTGACCAGCTTGCGTGGGGCTCGCTCGATGGCTCGCAGTTGCTCGTGTGATTTGAGAGAAGCAGGCAGGGTTCGAAGTTTTCGGTAGATCCGCCAGGTGAGATCGAGAGATTCAAATTCGTCTTGCAGTTTGCCGGGGGTTTCGCTGCTGCCCAGCATCATCAAACCATCTTTTTCGAGCGAAAAGTGGAGTGAAGCAATCGCTGAATTCTGGGCTTCGGGTTTGAAGTAGATCAGCATGTTGCGGCAGGTCACAACATGAATCTTCGTGAATGGCGGGTCCTCAATCAGATTGTGTTGCGCAAATACGATGTGACGTCGGATTTCCGGCGTGATGCGGTATTGCGTTTTGTTGACGGACGTGAAGAATCGCGTTTGTCTTTGACGCGAAACAAACTCAAGTGATTCGGCTGAAAACAGTCCCCGTGCAGCACGATCCAGTGCACCTTGGTGGGCGTCGGTGGCAAGCACTTTGAAGTTGGGTGAAATACCTTGTCGGTCGTACGCTTCGGTTCCGATCATGGCCATCGTGTAGGCTTCTTCCCCGGAAGCGCAACCAGCCACCCAGATGCGAAGTTCTTGGCTGGGGGCCAGTTGAGCGACGATGCGATTGATCCGCGTCTGCAGAGAAAAAAACGCTTCGGTGTCACGGAAGAATTTGGTCACACCAATCAAGAGATCGTGATACAGCGCGTCGACTTCAGCTTTGTCGGACTGCAAGAGCTCCGCGTACTGCTGAATGTCTTTGCAATTGCGAGATTGAATTCGTCGCTCCAGACGCCTGGCGACGGTGGATTCCTTGTACCCGCTGAAGTCGATGTTGTGTCGTTCGGAAAGCATCGAAAAGACAAGCCGAATCCCACTCAGCTCCTCGGTCGTCAAAGGATCGACGTTGGATCTTGCATCGGGTTCACTCGCGTGTACCCACAATGAAGCTGCAATTTCAGTTGGGGGCAGGACGTGTTTGACACATCGGGTGGCGATTGCATTTTTCGGCATGCCATCGAATTGTGCAGTTCCGGGAGTCTGCGCGTAGGTTACGCCACCACTGTCGTGGATCGCACGTATGCCGGCGGCGCCGTCGGATCCCGTACCGGAAAGCACGATGCCAAAAGCATTCGAGCCAAAGCAGCGGGCGATGGACTGAAACAGTAGGTCAACGGGACGTTGGATTTGGTCTCGGTCCATGTCGCTGGTTACAAAGTGACCGTCTGTCACAGTAAGGTTCTTTTTGGGCGGAATCAGATAGATCGTATCTGGCTCCAATCTTGCTCCGTTCTGAGTGTTGACGATTTTCATGGTCGTGAACCGAGCCAAGATTTCGTCCATCAAACTCTTGAAGTCCGGCGATAAGTGCTGAACAACGATGAAAGTCATCCCGGTGTCATCGGGGAGATTGCGGAACAGGTTTTCAATTGCTTTCAAACCACCCGCAGAGGCACCAATTCCCACCACAGCATGGATGCCGGGTGAACCGTCGGCTTTTGGCGGGGGAGCGGCTGGATTTGGGTTACTGATGTTCACTGGAACCCTTTTCAGTAAAGCCTGGTGTGCCAGGATTTCTGTGTTCTCTCAATGAAAGACAAACGACGGTGCCTGGCCCGGTGTTGTGTTCTAGCCAGATCCTGCCGCCGTGCCGGATGACGATGCGTTTGCAAATGGCCAAGCCCACTCCAATCCCCGGAACGTCTTGTTTGAACCCGAGTCGTTTGAAGATCGTGAAGACTCGTCCAGCGTGCTGGTCGGAGACCCCGATCCCGTTGTCGGAAACACGGACATTGATAAAACCGTCTTCTGCTTCCGCCGTGATTTTGATGCGTGGGGCGACGTCCGAACGATACTTGATCGCGTTGTCAATCAAGTGAAAAAACAACAACTGCAGTTGTTCACGGTCGCCTGTGACGACAGGAAGATCGCTCCATTCAACCTCTGCACCATGGTATTCCAAACTAGATGAAAGGTTCGAGAGAGCGTCATCGATCGCGTCGCTCAACGGAACTTGGTCGAGTGGTCGTCCCAGTGTGTTGATGCGTGAATAAGTGAGCAACGCATCGATCATCATGCTGAGGTTGGAGGCGCTGTCCCGAATGACTTTGGTGGACTTCAAGACTCTTTGTTCGTCATCCTCTTGGGTGGCTTTGTCAAGGATTTCAGCATACTGCGAAATGTGACGCAGCGGGGCTTGGAGGTCATGAGAAACCGCATAGGCAAAATCTGGCAATTCCTCTCCTACCTGCGTCAGTGTCATCAATGTTCTTTGCGCCTGTTCCGCCTGTTTGATCGCAGTGATATCGGTTGTCGTCAGGACGATCCCACGGACAACACTTTCCTCCGTGCGATAAGGTTGCATTCTCTGGAGATAAACTCGTCCATCGGAGTTCTGAACTTCGGTTTCTCTGGATTCACACGACGCGAGAACCGCTGCCGCGTCGGACAGAAGGTTGGGACTGTCAAGTTTGTAAGCGATGTGATTGATCGGCCGCCCAATGTCCTGCTCCATGACATTGAAGGCGGCTGAGATGGCAGGGGTGAACATGCGAATGCAGAGTTCGTTGTCAAGAAAGATGGTCCCGATATCAGTGCTCTTCAAAAGATTGTCCATGTCACTGGTGAGCTGCGTGAGCTCTTCAATCTTTTGTTTGTGCTCGGAGTTCACTGTGTACAATTCTTCATTGACACTGTGCAGTTCTTCGTTCGTGCTTTGCAGTTCTTCGTTTGAGGCGATCAGTTCTTCGTTGGTGGCCTGAAGTTCTTCGTTGCTCGATTCTAACTCTTCGACGGTTGCTTGCAGCGTCTCGCGTGTGTAAGCGAGCTCTTGTTCTAGGTTTGCAATTCGTTCGCCGGACAAATCGTCGGTTTGGAATCGTTCGACAATATCATCATTGTCGTCGATTTCTCCGTGCACCTCTTCAATGCAAATCAGGTACAGACTCTGACTGGACTTTTTGTATGGTTCGACGGTGATTTTGTATATACGGTCTGGTGTTCCATCGTCGGACGGGACCCGGATGCCATCGAAGATCGCGGGAATGCCTTTCTGCTTTGCGCGGTGTAACGCCGCGCTGGTTGCGGTTCTCAATTCGAGGCAGAGCATTTTGAGGACGTCCAGGCTGGGACGGCCTTCGGGTTGAACGAGCAGTTTCCTGGCATCGCCGAACGTATGAATGACTTCGTTGAAATCATTGACCATCAAACTGGGTGGAACGTGCTTGGTCAGCAGGTCTTCCATGGCGGTCGAGATCCAAGCCTGGCGGTCTCCCTGCGGTGCAACTGCAACAAACCCAGACTGCTTTTCACGAATGACTGTGCTGAGAATCGGAGTCATCGGCAGGCGAGCGGCGTCTGGCAAGCGAACGTCACGTCGCTTGGCGTAGATTCGCCAATGGCGGTCCAGGGTTTCAAATTCGGTCGCCAGATCGCCGACCGTTTCGCTGGGACCGAGAAACATCACGCCTCCGGTTCGCAGACCAACGTGAAAGAGTGATAAGATCCGCTTTTGGATCTTCGGTTCCAGGTAAATGAGAACGTTCCGGCAACTGATGAAATCGAGCCGGGTGAAAGGCGGGTCGTTGGTCAGGTCATTCGCGGCGAAAATCACCCGTTGCCTGATGTCACGCTTGATATGGCACAGCCCACCCGATTGCGTGAAGTATTTGATTTGCAAATTGGCCGGCACGCTCTCCAGCGACGTGATCGGGTAAACACCGGTGCTGGCCGTTTCCAGGGACGTGCGATGGACATCCGTCGCGAAGACCTTGTAATCGCAGGTGCGTCCTGCATTTTCCATCGCCTCATGGAACAGCACGGCGATGGAATACGCTTCTTCGCCCGTCGCGCACCCAGGGACCCAAATCCGGAGCTCTTCGCCGACTTCCGCCTTGGCAACGATGGATGGAATGACATCGGTGCGCAAGCGGACGAAAGCCGCTTCATCACGAAAGAACTGCGTCACCTCGACCAACAAGTCGCGGTACAGGGCCTCCGCTTCCTCCTCGTCCTTCTCGAGCAATGCGGCGTATTCGTTTGCATCACGAAAGCCGCCCATTTGCATGCGTCGCTCCAACCGTCGTGTGATGGTGGCCGGTTTGTACAGTGCAAAGTCAAGTCCGTGTCGCAGGCGAAACATTCGAAGGATGCTGAACAGCGCCGAGTCACTGCTGGGATCGTTCTCTTCGTCTCGATGCTGCAGGACGTCGCGGTCACGCGCCAGCGCGTAATCGATCAAGCGGTTGGGCATTTCTTCTGGTGTGCAGACCGCGTCGACCGCGTGTGACTGGATCGCGGCGCGAGGCATCCCATCAAAACCAGCAGAAGCCTCGGTTTGAACCAGCACGACTCCGCCATGTTCGCGAACGTCTTTGATGCCGCGAGAGCCATCACTACCGGTCCCAGACAACACAATGGCGACGGCGCGAGGCCCTGCGTCTTGAGCGAGCGAGCGGAAGAAAATGTCGATGGGAAGATTCAAGCCACGTTGGTGATCTTGTTGTGTCAGCAACAGCTTTCCGGCTGACAACGCCATGTTTTTTTCTGGCGGAATCAAGTAGACCGTGTTGGGTTCAACCAGCATTCCGTCGGTGACCTTGCGAATGGTCATCTTGGTATGTCGGGCCAGCAATTCATCCATCAAACTTTTGAAGTCTGGGGATAGGTGCTGAATGATAACAAACGACATGCCCGTGTCAGGCGGCATGTGGTCAAAGAATTTCTCGATGGGAGCGAGTCCGCCCGCGGATGCACCAATACCGATCACGAGCAAAGGTTGATTGTTGGAGTCGCTCATGAAACGTGCTTCAGTGAAGTGGTTGATCGTGGTGATTGCAGTATGAGTCTTCGCATGTCTTGGTGGCCGAAGCTAAGACGATTTTTTAACTCACTGTCATGCGGAAAGCATCCGTGGATTCGGTATTCAGAGCCGATCTGACAGTTATTTTTTGGGAAGTTTGACGACGTTGACCCAAAATTCTTGGACGCTTTGGATGACTTTGAAAAATTGGACAAGGTCAACCGGCTTCACGATGTAATTGTTCGCGGCAAGTCCATAGGACTCATGAATGTCACGTTCTTGGCTCGATGTTGTCAGCACCACCACCGGGATGGCTTTGATGTTGTCATCCGAGCGGATCTCTCGGAGAGCTTCGCGTCCGTCCATTCTCGGCATGTTGAGATCCAGTAGAATCAGGTCGGGACGCACGGCATTTTCGTATTGTCCCTCCTTTCGAAGGAAAGCAAGGACTTCTTCCCCGTCCCAAACATGGTGAATGTTGTTGCGGATTTTACCTTGCTGAAGAGCGTCGATCGTGAGTTCCGCGTCGGTTTCGCTATCCTCCGCCAATAGGATGTCGATCGGAGTTGCGGGTTTGGTGGGCTGAGTCGTCATGGTGTTGCTCGGGGAGAGAGGCGTCAATCTGGGTGGCGTGGGGAAGTGAGATTCGGAAGCTGGTTCCTATACCAACTTCGGAACGGAGTGCGATCGATCCTTGATGGCGTTCGACGATGCGTTTGCACAGCGCTAAGCCGATGCCGGTGCCAGGGATCTGTTCCCGGCGGTGAAGGCGTTTGAAAAGCTCAAAGACTTGGGCGTGATGAGGTTCAGCAATCCCAATG
>NZ_JBICHO010000526.1:0-4703 GCF_043100905.1 Rhodopirellula sp. JB055
CGGGCTCTACCAGATTCCAACGCGGTTGGTCGGTCCTGGGTCATACACCGTTCGTGGGCTATGGCGAGATCCGTTGAAATTGATCTATGAAATGAGCGTCTACAGCGACGGGAATCCAGCTTGGGAAACTGATGATGGAACTGGATGCTGGATGACCAATCACACGCCACCAACGAGTGTCGCGTTTGTACCTGGTGACCGGACCGCGGATGGCAAACCATTGCTGTTCACGGGCGCGTATGTCTCTGAAGGTGGGCATGGATTGCAATGGGTACGCGAAGACGGCACAAAGGTCGGAGGCCAAGGGCACGTCGGCGGCCACTGGACCGGCGCTCCAACATTGTCCGTCGACACAGGCGAACATGCGATCGACGACGACCTGTGCTATGTCGCTTCGGTTTGGGAAGGAGAACTACGCATCACGGCCAAGACAAAATCGTTGGCCGATCGCGAAATCTACAAGCAATCTCTCGGAGCCGACCCGCGTCCGAGTTCCTTGCCCAACAACGAACGGCCCACAGCGCTAAAGGGTTTCGACGGTGGCGATCGAAAGTTTGTGCTCGCAGGAACCGCAACAGACGACGGGCACATGTACTTGTCTTTCCCTCGGCAGAATGAACTGCGACTGATCGATGTCCGCACCTCCCAGCAAACCGGCAACATCCCTGTCGATCAACCTCGCGGGATGGCCTTTGACAATCAAGGACGCTTGCTCGTCCTCAGCGACACGCGAGTCCTCCGAGCGAAGGTCTCCGCGCCGACATCGCGATCCGATTTCGAAGACATCGGCATTGAATCACTCGAAGATCCACGCCACATCGCGATCGATGCTGCCGGTCGGATCTACATCAGCGATCGTGGCAGTTCGCATCAGATCAAGGCCTTCGCTGCGGACGGAAATTTCCTCCGTTCGATTGGCAAACCCGGACCGCCAACCGTTGGCCCATATGATCCGCTGCACATCAACACTCCCAACGGGATCGCGATCGACAGCCAAGGCCGCGTGTGGGTTGCAGAAAGCGATTTCCGTCCCAAACGCATCAGCGTCTGGAATCCTCATTGGAATTCTCAACGATCTGCGACGCTGTTCAAAGCGTTTTACGGTCCCGGTGAATACGGTGGCGGCGGAGTGCTCGACCCCGTCGATAAAACTCGCTTCTACTACAAAGGACTCGAGTTTCGTTTGAACTGGAAGGACGGAACCGATGAGCTCGTGCGAGTCTTCCATCGTCCAGCAGATTGGCTACGCGGGCACTACGCCTCCTACTCGCCCGATACCCCGCTCTACCCGAATCTTGCCAGTGGAAACCAGACCAACGAAGCGGACCGGTACTTCACCAGTTGTTACACCACCAACCCAACCAACGGTGATCGAATCGCGTTCGTTTGGCTCGATCATCCCGATCGTGCGCAACTGGTCGCTGGAATCGGAGCCGCACAAAGCCTGAGTCTCCTGAGGAATGCTGAGTTTCGTGACTGCTGGCCCAAGGGTTTGAATCCGAATGGCCCCGCGCATCAAAACCAAGCCCTCTTCGCCTGGAGTGATGCCAACGGGGACGAGCGAATGCAGCCAAACGAGATCACGATGCGCCGCGGCGATTCCGGTGGCGTCACGATCAAGAACGATTTGAGTGCCGTGTTTTCGCGACTGGACGAGCAAGCGGTCCAAATCCCAGCTCGGATTGATTCAACCACCAAAGTTCCGACGTACGCGATCGAATCACCGGTGTTGTTGGTCGATGGTGCCCACGGAGCAGTCTCCTCCGGCGGTGATCAAGCTCTCAAGGCACCGAACGGCTGGACCATGTTGACGAACGCACCGGAACCATTCTCGGCTCATGGTCTTGGTGGTGCCCTTCACGGAAAAGCCGTCTGGAGCTACCCGAGCTTGTGGCCGGGATTGCACGCCAGCCACGAAGCCGCTGTCCCCGATCGTCCCGGCATGGTGATCGGCCACACACGTTTGCTCGGCGACACCATTCATCCTGAAGGGCAGGGTGGCGACCTATTTTGCGTCAACGGCAACATGGGAAACATGTACTTGTTCACCGCCGACGGTTTGTTCGTCGCGACTTTATTTCATGACATTCGACTGCGTCCAACATGGTCGATGCCCCGAGCGATCCGCGGGATGGATGTCAGCGACACTTCTCTGCATGACGAAAACTTCTGGCCCAGCATCACACAAACGATCGACAAACAGGTCTATTTGGTCGACGGGGCTCGATCCAGCATCGTTCGAATCGATGGTTTGGAATCCATCCGACGTTTCCCCGCTCAAACCATTCGCGTCACCGCCGACGATTTGCTGGCTGCACGCCAGTGGTTTGACGATGCCGAACAAGCCCGACAGGCGAACTCCTTGTTGAAACCGCTGGAGGTCTCGATTCGTGCGACGCCGCCCACGGTCGATGGTGACTTGAGCGAGTGGGCCAGCGACACCGACTGGGCCGTCATTGACCGGCGAGGCCAGCGAGCGAATTTCAACAGCGACTCAAAACCCTACAACGCGGTGGCAGCAGTCACCCTGTCTAACGGAAAATTATTCGGGGCTTTCCGCACCAGCGAGAAGGACCTGCTACGCAATAGCGGTCTGTCCCCGACCTCGTTGTTCAAGACCGGCGGATGCTTGGACCTGATGCTGGCAACCGATCTGGAACCCGATGCCAAAGGTCCTCGTGAACCAATGGCAGGCGATCTGCGGTTGCTGGTGACGCAGGTCGATGGACAAACCCGAGCGATGCTGTATCGCGCCGTGGTTCCCGGCACGACCGAGCCTGAAAAATTCAGCAGCCCGTGGCGGACGATCACGCTGGACGTCGTCCAAGACGTCAGCGACTCGGTGCAATTGGCCACCAACTCAGCCGGGCACTTCGAATTCAGCATTCCGCTCCACCTGCTCGACTGGAAACCGCAAGCGGGCCAGACATATCGAGGCGATGTAGGCGTCCTTCGTGGAAACGGACGCGAAACGACCCAGCGAGTTTACTGGTCCAACAAAGCCACTGCGATCACCAGCGATGTGCCAAGCGAAGCCCAACTTTCGCCCGCCCTCTGGGGAGCTTTCCAAGTGGAGAAACAGTGACGCCCGAAACGGATTTGCTTGTTCAATCACATTTTCGTGAAGCTCGCCTGTAAATTCGGTGGGCACGAAACGAAGGGCTTGGTCAAAACGGATGCTCGCTGGCTCGTCTTTGCACGCACGGTTCATCACCGTCGCAAGCATTGATCGTCGGGTTGTTCCCGGTCGATGATGGCCGACCTGATTGCGTCAATCCATCGCCGTCAACCATTCCAACGACGCGGCCTGCCAAGCATCCCACATCGGACCTTGGTAACCGTTCAGTCCGTGGCCACCGGAGGGCAGTTCTAACAATTGCGTCGGAACATTGTGCCGCTGCAACGCGGCATGCAACTGACGACTGTTGATGATCGGAACCGGGGTGTCATCGATCGCGTGGGCCAGGAACATCGGCGGGGTGTTGCCGGTGACCTGCCGCTCATTGGAGTACAGGTTCACCAGATCCGGCGAAGGATCTTTGCCCAGCAGGTTGTTCCGCGACCCGACGTGTGTGTGCTCGCCCATCGTAACAACTGGGTAAACCAGGATTGCAAAATCGGGACGAGAACTGACACGATCAACCGTGTTGTCCGCGGCTTGGTCCCCTGCATCAAAATGGGTTGCGGCGGTGGAGGCAAGGTGCCCACCGGCCGAGAACCCCATGATGCCGATCCGGTCAGGTCTGATCTGCCATTTCTTCGCATTGGCCCGTACTGTACGAATGGCCCGCTGAGCATCGAGGAGCGGCACAGCATGTCGACCACCAGGCAATCGATACTCCAACACCACGCCCGTGATTCCATGTTGATTCAACCAAGAGGCGATCTTGTGGCCTTCGCCGCCAAGAACCAGCCTCCCGTATCCGCCACCAGGGCAAATCACGATGGCCGTGCCATTCGCTTCCTCCGGTCGGTGCACCGTGATCCAGGCATTGCCTGATTCCGTGTCGCCATTGCCGATCGGAGCAGGCCCATCCCAAAGCGGTGTTCGGGCCGGGGCAGTCGACTTGTCCGTTGACACAGCATCCTCCGCCAAACAGGGGACCGTCAATAACAAAAGACAAAGCGGCAAGAGCAATTTCATCAGTGGATTCCAGGTGGGAAAAATGAGGCGGGAGGTTGAAGCGATAGCAAGGTGCGTCTCTTGGCAACCGAATCGTCAGAGAGAAACGAACCAGCTCCATCATATCTGGTAACCCGAAGCGTCACGAAGTGTCGATTGAATCCTAACCCGAAGCGTGAGTTTTGAAGTTGCGCTTTTGCAATCGGTATTGTTGGCCAACGGCCTTCGTCAACCCAACGTTTTGAATTGAATTTGGCCGTTTGCCAAAATGGGGCCGTGCTTTACTGCTCCAGGGCGATGCCCCTGGCTATATTGAAAAAGGCCGTTGGCCATTGACGGATAAAGCGCAACGTCAAAGAGCGTGAGCGAGGGATCGCGTGCCATTGCAACGAGCCTGCGGGTCCCTCGCTCACGCGTCGGGTTATGATTGAGAGCGAGCAACGTAGGCCAGGTTATCACCTGGCACCCAGCCGATGCTTTGGAACAAAGCGAGGCGTCCAGCCGATCACGCAATGCCCGCCGCGTCAGCGAGGCCACCACACACGTAGCCGGATCCGCCAAGAATTCGGACACTCACCTT
>NZ_JBICHO010000527.1:0-13411 GCF_043100905.1 Rhodopirellula sp. JB055
TACCGTCAGTTGCGAATCAACCGCGACGAATTATTCGTGGAACCAGGAGCCAACGACCCGGCTCCAACTGGTGCTCCCGGAGGCATGCCGCCAGGCATGCAATTGCCAGCCGGCTTGGGCAACTGAGCGAGAGTTCAGAGCAAGAACTGCAGCACGGCGGTCCCCGCCGTGTTTGGAGGCCGTGCAGTCTTGAAGTGCCGTGCTCGCACGGTAGGAATCACCCTCCTGAACGCAGAGGTCGTGCAGTTTTATTTCACCTTCCCTTTGGGAGGGCTACGCGCTGGCTCCGATGCTCGACCCTCCCCTCGCTTCGCTCGACCCTCCCAGGGGGAGGGTGATGATAAACGTTTGGCAACACTGCACTTAACAACCGCACGAGCTCATTCTCGGTGGGGGACCACCGAACGACAGGTTGGCACGCGACTCCGCTTTACCCCGCAGTTTGCGTTAGCGAATCTGTAGCACGGCGGTCGCCGCCGTGACTCTCGGTGGGGGACAACCGAGCTACGGAATCGCTGCTGGATCGAAGACCACGTGTTTGATCTTCTTCCGTTTCCAGGTGTAAGTCATGTGCAACTTGCCGTCGGCGGCTTGGATGATCGCCGGGTAGCTGAACTCGCCTTTGGGTTCATTTTCCAGGACCGCGATTTCGCGATAGTTCTCGCCGTCGGTGCTGACCGAGAGCGTGAGTCGACTGCGTCCGCCCCAGCCATTTTCTTTCGACGGCAGCGGGTTGCTGATCAGCCAATGCCGGCCGTCTTTTGCCGTGACCACATCGATTCCCGAATTCGGGTTGGGCATGTCGGTTGAAATGGGTTTGGTCCAAGTCCGTCCGTTGTCATCCGAGTCCGTTTGAACGATCACGCTTTGCATTGTCCGGCACAACGCCCGCAAGCGACCGTCCTCCAAACGCAAGATGGTCGGCTGAATCGCAGCGAATTCTTTTCCGTCGTGAATGGCTTCGCCACGGTCCCAGTGCGTTTCCGAGACTGCTTCCGCGTTGGCTTCGCCCGTCAACATCAATCGTTCAAAGTGAACTCGCCATCCGTCGTGTTCGGTGGAACTGCCGCACAGCAACGTTTTGCCATCGTCAATCAGTTCGGGTTTGCAGCGGATCGGGCCGAGCACGCCTTCCGGAAGGCGAGTGCGATCGCGGAAGGTCTTGCCGCCGTCATCGCTGAACAGAACCTCCCCCCACCAATCTTTTGGGCTGGGGCCAACTTTGATGAACAACCAAGTGACACCGGATGGAGATTGGAAGAGGACCGGGTTCCAGCACGGATGCCGCGAGCCATCATTTTGTACACCATCGGCTACTTTTCGCGGCGTTGACCATGACTTGCCATCATGGTCACTGACCCAGATCGAAACGTCTTTCGCTCCTTCTCTTTTGCCGCCGAACCAAGCCGCTAGAAAACCATCGTGAGTTTGGCAAATGGTTGATGCGTGACAGGACGGAAACGGTGCTTCGTTGTAGATGAATTGTTGTGTCTCAACGCCTGAAGCCACCGCTTTGTTGGCGGTGGGGTTTTGGGCCGATGCATGCAACGTCAAGCACATTGCCAAAGCAAAGGGGGGAAAACATGGTGTGAATCGCATGGGGAGGTCCGGTGGGAGAGAGGGAGGGAGTTCGAATCGCGATTTTATCGCCTCGGTTCCTCCGCCGTGATATTTCCGCCGGAATTTTGTCTTCGCTTTGGGGAATGGGGGCTTCATCAGTCGCGGGCTGTCGGTTGCAATGATGGAGTGATGAAACTGTCGACGTCCTGAGTCGGTTGAGTTCTCACTTCGAAGCCTTCCTTGGCAAACAGCCGAATTCCCTTCCTCGATTGAAAGAACGTCCGAATGCTTTCCCAGCTCCGATCTGTTCCCGCTCGTTTCATGTCACGTGTTTCTGGTCGCATTGCCGTTTCGTTACTCAGCGTGGGACTGATGTCGGTCTCTGTATGCGCTGAAACCAAAGTCCAAACAGTGCTGCGTGGTTTGGTCAATCCTTCCAGTGTGAGCTTCAATGCCGACGGTGAGTTGACGGTTTGTGACGCTCGCGGGTTGGTTGTGGTCTTGAAGGGCGATCAAGCAATGAACTACGTCTCAGGATTTGACACCGAACACTGGAAGTCCAATGAGGAGGGGAAGAAGTGGTATGCGGTTGGACCTTTGTCCGCGATCTGGTCTGACTCAACGTTGATCGTGACTGACGCCGGCAAAGCCGACGGCGAAGAGACGCTGTTGTTCTTTGACGCCAAAGGAAAAGCGAGTTCAGGAACCAAAACCAACTCGGTTCCTCCCACCTCGGATGATCCGGCCGACAAAGGTGAAGGCAACCTAACCGGAATGAGTTTGAGCCAAGACGGTTCGACCGTCTACGTTTGCGGGCAAGGTTTTGACGGAAAGTCGTGGGTGCTCGCTGGCGATGTGGCGTCGAAAGAATTGAAGCCATTGTTGTCGGCCGACGACAATGGGATCGAAACCAATTCGCCCATGCAAACCGTGGTCGGGGATGACAACACGTTGTACGTCTTGTATTCCGGTGCTGGCGGGAAAGCGGACGGATTGATCGTCCGTTGGGACTTGGGCACCAAGAAACCAAGCGGGCAATGGACGTTGCCCGGCGTCATCAACCCGATGGGAATGGCTCACGTCGACGGCGACAAGTTCGCTGTGGTCGAGAACAATTGGGCGTTGAATCAAACCAACCAGGGCCGCGTACTAGTGGTGACATTGGGCGAACCTGGTGAGGCGGCAATCAGTGAAACCGGTGTTTCGTTGGACGGCCCCGTCGCTTGCGGTTTCGGTCCCGACAATCGTTTGTACGTCACGCAGTTGGGCGAAGAATTCGACAAACCCGTCGGTTCCGTCGTCGCGATCAGTGGTTTGAAGGACTGATTTTTGAAGGACTGAGGTTTGGCTCACTCCGGCCAGGCGTTTTGACGCTCGACGATCAGGTACCGTTGATTGACCGAGAGTTGCTCGAGCGTTTGAGTCTCGCCGGTTGGCCAAGTGATCTGCACGTCGACCGGATCGCTGTCCTTGGCCAATCCAAAGTGCACGACGGGTTCGTTGCGACAAGCGAACCCGTCGCCGGCATTCAAACTCGCGACGGTTGGCTTGGGAACGCCGATGATTTCGATTCGCGTTCCGATCGCTGATCTCTCGCTGCTGGTTGCAACGCACGAAAATTGGATCCAATGATGGTCGGTTTTCGTTTGGTTCTCCAGCAACGCCAACGGGTCGTGCAGGTCCGATAACAACGCGTCCATGCGTCCGTCACGATTGTGATCGCAGCGGATCAAACTGCGACCGATATGGAGTTTGTCCCAGTACCCGCCCACGGTGGACTTCATGTCGGCACATTCGAAATGGTCGCACGCATTTGCGGGAACGATTGCTCATCCGCTTCGATTCGACTCCCCACGTGTTGCAGGTCCTCCGCCAATTGAGCTCGAATTTGATTCGCAAACGCTCAGTGGAAATCGCGACGAGAGACTCGCAGCCCAGCGGCCTTTTCGCTGAGGTCTTCGACGCGACCGACGATGACGTGGATGACACCCTTTTTGTTTTCCAGTTTGCCGTCAACGATCCAAGCGTCGCTGGCCCGCGCGATTTTGAAGAATCGCTTCCAGACTTGAGCGAACAAGACCAAGTTCATCGACCCGGTCTCGTCTTCCAATGTCACGAATGTGATGCCTTTGGCGGTTCCCGGTCGTTGCCGCATCAGCACCAAACCAGCAACGCGAACATGCACCCCGTCTCGCAATTTCGGCAACTCCGAAGCACGCTTGCAACGCAGGGCATCCAGGTCATCTCGCCAGAACGAGACCGGGTGGGCTTTTAAACTCAGGCCTGTTGTCGCGTAGTCGTTTTTGACTTCTTCGGCAGGAGACATCGGGATCAATTCTTCTGGCACGCTGCAATCCGGATCCAAGTCGGCTAGCAGCGGCATCGAATCGCTTGAGTCATCTTGGGCAAGCGATTGCCACACCGCGGCCCGTCGGTCTTGTGCGATCGACGCGAGAGCATCGGCATCCGCCAGCATCGCGATGTTTGAACGAGACAACTGGGCTCGAGTGGTCAAGTCATGCAGGTTCGCAAACGGCCCGTCGGCGTTTCGGGCGGCAATGATTTTGTCAGCGACAGCGGATGGAAGCCCGCGAATCATTTGCAGTCCCAACCGAATTTTGGGCTGGGATCGGTTGGGATCGGGAAGCAATTTCGTGCGGATGTCGCTGGCGTTGACGTCCACGGGCAAGACTTGAACGCCATGTTGTTGAGCACCTCGAATGAGCTGAGCCGGGGCGTAGAATCCCATCGGCTGGCTGTCCAGCAGCGCCGCACAAAATGCGGCGGGGTAGTGCTTTTTCAAGTAACACGAAGCGTAAACCAAGAGGGCAAACGATGCGGCGTGCGATTCGGGGAAACCGTATTCGCCAAAGCCACGAATCTGCCGGAAGACGTTCTCAGCGAATTCGCCATTGAGCCCGTTCGCTTGCATTCCCTTGAGCAACTTGGTGCGGAAACGGTCGATCACACCGGGGCGTCGCCATGCCGCCATGGCTCTCCGCAATTGATCGGCTTCCCCGGGAGTGAAGCCAGCGGCGACAACGGCCAGCTTCATCGCTTGTTCTTGAAAGATGGGAACGCCGAGGGTTTTCTCGAGCACCTTGCGAATCGCATCGCTCGGATATTTTGCCTCCGCCGGGTTTTCGCGTGCGGCCAAGAACGGATGGACCATGTTGCCTTGGATAGGGCCCGGGCGAACAATCGCGACTTCGATCACGAGGTCGTAATAGCAACGCGGTTTCAGCCGCGGCAACATGCTCATCTGCGCCCGGCTTTCGATTTGAAACACGCCCATCGTGTCGGCGGCGCAGATCATGTCGTAGGTTGGGGGGTCGTCCGGTGGGATCGTCGAGAGTGAAAGCTCGCGATCATGATGTTCCTTGACCAACTCAAAACAACGCCGAATCGCGGAGAGCATGCCGAGCGCTAGGATGTCGACTTTCAAAATGCCGATGTCGTCGAGGTCGTCTTTATTCCACTGGATCACGCTGCGACCTGGCATGGCTGCGTTTTCAGTCACGCACAACTCGCACAAATTGCCCGCGGTCATCACCATCCCGCCGACGTGTTGGGACAGGTGACGCGGGAATCCGATCAGCGTTTCAGTGAGGTACAGAAACCGACGTCCCAGCGGTGTGTCAGGATCCAGCCCCGCGTCGCGGCAGCGTTCTGGGAGTTCTGGATTGCGTCCGTAGCTGCCCGCCAACTTCGCAACCGCGTCGATGATGTCAGGTGAAATCGAAAGAGCCTTGCCGACTTCGCGAATTGCGCTTTTGGCTCGGTAGCATGTGACAACGGCGGTCATGCCGGCTCGATCGCGACCGTACTTTTCGTAAAGATATTGCAACACCTCTTCGCGGCGTTGGTGCTCGAAGTCCACGTCGATATCGGGAGCTTCCCCCCGTTCGCGACTGATGAATCGCTCGAACAACAAATCCGTGTGGGTCGGATCGACGGCAGTGATCCCAAGGCAGTAACACACGACCGAGTTCGCTGCCGACCCGCGCCCTTGGCAGAGAATGTTTCGAGAGCGAGCGAAGCGGACGAGATCCCAGACGGTCAAGAAATAGGCTTCGTAGTTCAGTTCCTCGATCAGGGTGACTTCGTGACGAAGCGTCTCGATGATTTTCTCCGGCACACCGCCTGGCCAGCGACCGCGAGCCCCTTCCCAGGTCAGGCGTTTGAGGTGTTCGATCGGTGTCATGCCCTCCGGCGCAAGTTCGACCGGGTATTCGTATTTCAATTGGTCCAGCGTGAACGTGCACCGCTGGGCGACTTCCACCGTGCGAGCCACCGCGTCGGGAACGTCGCGGTAGAGTTGGGCGATCTCGTCGAGCGATCGCAGGTGGTGTTGGCCGTTGACGAGCCGTTCGGATTGAATCTGCTCGACCGATTTGCCTTTGGAAATAGCAACGACGCAGTCATGCAGTGCGATGCGTTCGGGAGTGTGATAGCGCACGTCGCCGCAGGCCAGTAGCGGCACGTCGGCGGTCAGCGAAAGGTCTCGCAGCCAGGTGGCTTTCGCTGCGTCGTCGACCCCACGATGAAACGAAGCCAGCATGTACCCCCGGTCATGGAACACATCCCGAAACGGACCGCGAAGAAATTTTCGAGAATCGTTGACGTGCGCGTGGTGGTCTTCGATCGAACGCGTTTCGTCGGTGGCGATGACGCCGGCCAGAATTCCTTGTGAGTGTTCTGCGATGTCGGCGAACGACAATTCGCAGCGGCCTTTTTCGCATCGCATGCGGCCGAGCGAAAGCATCCGGCACATGCGTCCGTAGGCGTCTCGGTCGCTCGGCCACAACACCATTGGGGGCGCGTCGGTTGGGTGGACCTGCGTGCCAACGATGTACTGCAGGCCCAGTTCTTGAGCTGGTGAAAAACCGCGAACGACGCCGGCGATCGATTCTCGGTCGGTGATCGCCAGTCCCTCGTAGCCCAATTCCGCGGCGCGTTGGACCAATTCGTCGGGGTGAGACGCCCCGTCGAGAAAACTGAAGTTGCTCCGGCAGTGAAGTTCGACGTAACGCATGACTTGTAGATTGTCGCGGACGCAGGCGCATTTGCCCACTGGCATGGCCGCGACGGAAGACGCTCAATTTCCCATCGTCGATTTTGCATCGGGGGGCTAAACTGCGGGCATGAATTCCCCAGCCTTCGAAACGACCGTGTGCAGCGAAACGCCTGCCGAACCGAACTCAACCGTTCCCTATGAATGGAACGAACTGTCTCTGGGCAATGTGCGGATTGGTTTTCCCGTCGTTCAGGCCGCTCTTTCGGGGTACAGCGATTTGCCGATGCGGGTGATCGCGCGGCGGCACAGTGCCAGCTACACCATCTGTGAAGTGATGCTGGACCAGTTCCTTTTGTCGCTGACCAAACGCGAAAAGACGCGGCACTTCCTGGACATCGCTGACGAAGAGCATCCCGTCGGCGGGCAGTTGATGGGAGCCGAACCCGAGCAGTTTTCCGCCGGAGCGTTGAAATTGGTCGAGGCCGGCTTTGACGTCATCGACGTGAATTTTGGCTGCCCCGTCAAAAAGGTGCTGGGACGCTGTCGCGGCGGATTCCATCTGTCGCAGCCCTCCGTCGCGATCGAGATTCTGCGGCGGACTCGGGATGTGGTTCCGGACCACATTCCGGTGACGGTCAAGATGCGACGTGGCATGGACGACACGCCCGAATCACGCGAGCAGTTCTTTGAGATTCTTGATGGAGCGATCGATGCCGGGTTGGCTGGAGTGACCGTGCACGGCCGAACGGTGATGCAGCGATACATCGGACCAAGCCGCTGGGCGTTCTTGAAGGAAGTCAAGGAGCACGTCGGCGATCGGTTGAAGATCCTCGGCAGCGGCGATCTTTTCGCGGCCGTCGATGGTTTGGAAATGATACGTCAAACCGGAATCGACGGTGTCACCATCGCTCGTGGAGCCATCGGGAACCCGTGGATCTTTCAGCAGTCACGTGCACTGGCAAACGGCGAACCGTTGCCACCACCACCGACCATCGCCGAGCAAGCCGCAGTGATGCGAGAACACTTTGCGCTGTGCGAAGAGACTTACACGGTCCAGCGTGCTCCGTTGTTGATGCGGAAATTCTGCATCAAGTATTCGCAGAGTCATCCGAGTTACCGAGATGTGCGAATGTCGTTCACGCGTTTGCGTACTCGTGAGGAATTCGAAGCGGCGTTGGAACAGCATTACTCGGTCGACGGGCCGGGCCAGTATGTGCCCCGCGAATTGCACGGTTCGCAAGAGGAGTGTTGAGCCTGTCGCCCCGCCAGGTGGAACCTGGCCTACGTGGTTGGCCTTTCACTTTTGGCGGGTGCGGGGATCTCGGGGGATGTTCGATTTTGTTGGTCGCACGTCATCTTGGAAGTCGTAGGCCATGTTCCACATGGCATCCACGCCGGTGCTTTGGAACAAAGCGAGTCGTGTCGTTTGTGTGCTCACGCGAGGGCGATAATGATCATCCAGTCACCACGCCCGGTGGAACCTGGCCAACGTGGGTGGCCGCGGTGATTAGGTCGTAGGCCATGTTCCACATGGCGTTCACGCCGATGCTTTGGGACAAAGCGAGTCGTGTCGTTTGAGTGCTCACGCGAGGTCGATGATGAACGCCCAGTCACCTCGCCAGGTGGAACCTGGCCTACGTGGTTGGCCGCGTTGATTGGGTCGTAGACCATGTTCCACATGGCGTTCACGCCGATGCTTTGGAACAAAGCGAGTCGTGTCGTTTGAGTGCTCACGCGAGGTCGATAATGATCGTCCAGTCACCTCGCCAGGTGGAACCTGGCCTACGTGGGGGCCTTTCAATTTGGCGGGTGCGGGGATCTCGGGGGATGTTCGATTTTGTTGGTCGCACGTCATCTTGGAAGCTGGCCGCTGACTCGTCATCCTAGAGGGGCGAATGCTCGGCATTCGTTTCAGAATTTTGACCCATTTGCCCTTCGACCCAACGACGAAATTCATGTCATACGACGCACGCATTGATGAACTGAAACTTGAGTTGCCACCTGCGCCGAAACCGATGGGGGTTTACAAACCGATCGTGCAGGTTGGCAACATGGTGTATTTGTCGGGTCACGGTCCGCTGAAAAGCGACAAGACTTTGATCACCGGTCGTCTGGGTTTGGACATGGATGTGGAAGTCGGCTACGACGCCGCTCGCCAAACCGGTTTGGGGATGCTTGCCACGCTTCGCAATCACCTCGGATCGCTCGACAAGGTTTCGCGATTGGTCAAATTGTTGGGTTTGGTGCGTTGCACCGAGTCGTTTGATCAGCAACCTGCCGTGATCAACGGATGCAGCGAATTGTTCCGCGATGTGTTCGGGGAAGATGCGGGCGTGGCCGCTCGCAGTGCTCTGGGGACCAACGCGTTGCCAGGCGGAATCGCAGTGGAAATCGAAGCGATCTTCGAGGTGAAGGCCTGATACGGGGGATTCGCCCGAATTGCATAGCCCAGTTTTCACCCGAATCTCCAAGACGCGGCGGAGAGTCGTCGCTAGGATTCGGGCATGAACACCACCACTGAATGCAAATCGTCGCCCGCTCCTCCGCCCATCCGCAGTCGCAAAATCACTGGGATGTCAGCGATCTTGTTGCCGATCGCCTCTGGAGGCGAGATCGATTGGGACGGGTTTGAGTCCCACGTCGTGGCAACGCTCGACGCGGGACTGACGCCGGCCATCAACATGGACACTGGCTACGCGAATTTGATCTCTGACGAAATTCGCGAAGAGGCATTGTCGCTGACCGCCGCCATCGCCAAGGGCCGGCCCTATTTAGGCGGAGTGTTTGTCGGTGACCAAGAAGGAGACGCCTTCAACGCGGACGCGTACCGACGCGGGATCGAACAAGTCCAACGTCATCGTGGGACTCCGATCCTGTTTCAATCCTTTGGTTTGACCGGTGGCGATGACGACTCGATCTTCGAGGCTTATGCAAAACTTGGTTCCGAGTGCGAGCAGTTTTACGCGTTCGAGCTGGGGACGATGTTCGCTCCGTTCGGCAAGATTTACTCGTTGTCGTTGTACGAGCGATTGATGGGAATCGACAACTGCTTGGGAGCCAAGCATTCATCGTTGGATCGGATTTTGGAATGGCAGCGTTTGGAGCTGCGGAATCGTGTTCGCCCAGACTTCAAAGTGTTGACAGGCAATGACCTGGCCATCGACATGGTGATGTACGGCAGTGATTACCTGCTGGGACTTTCCACGTTTTGTCCAGCCGAATTCGCGATTCGCGATGCGATGTGGGAAAACGACGACCCGCGGTTCTATGGGCTGAACGATCTGTTGCAGTACCTCGGCGCGTTTGCTTTTCGTGCTCCCGTGCCAGCCTACAAACACTCGGCCGCGATGTTTTTGCATTCGCGTGGCAAGATCGCGAGCAACCAGACCTATCCGGGCAGCCCAGAGCGACCGGCCAGCGACCAAGCGATCTTGGATTTGATTTCAAAGGATCTCGCCGCGTACTTGTGATTGTTGCTGGACTCCTTTTGACCGAAGCGACTTTCGCGTTGCTCTGGCACTGTTCTGTTTTCTCTCAATTGATTTGGTTTCCATGGCCTACCCACGCGTCGCCTCGTTGAAGACCCACGATGACTTCGTTTCGCATTTGCGAGACAGCAATATCGACATGCCATCCGATGCCGAGGTCGAATCGGGCGACGCCTCGCCATTGGCTCAGTCATTCGAGGTCCACGGGCAAACCGTTGGGAATCGGTGGAGCATTTTGCCGATGGAAGGTTGGGATGGAACCACCGATGGGTTGCCCACGGATCTGACGCGTCGACGTTGGCGAAACTTTGGGCTGAGCGGAGCCAAATTGATCTGGGGCGGTGAAGCGGTCGCGGTCCGGCACGATGGGCGAGCCAATCCGAATCAATTGCTGCTGACGGAAAAGAATCTCTCTGCGATTGAGTCCTTGCGGCAAGAATTGGTCGACGAGCACGAGTCGCATTTTGGCCGCAGTGATGACCTGTTGGTCGGATTGCAATTGACTCACTCGGGCCGGTTCTCTCGACCGAATGTCAAATCATTGACGGAGCCCCGGACGGTTCAGCGAAACGTGGTCTTGGATCGACGGGTCAAAATCACAGATGACTCAGCGATCTTCAGCGACGATGAATTGTCAACTTTGATCGATGACTTCATCGCGGCGGCAGTTCGAGCTGAGAAGGCGGGGTATCGCTTCGTCGATGTCAAACATTGTCATGGCTACTTAGGACACGAATTGCTGGCCGGCCGGGAACGGACGGGCAAGTTCGGCGGCAGCTTTGAAAACCGAACGCGTTTTTTGCGTGATATCGTTTCAGGAATCGAAGCCGCCACGAACGATCTGAAGATCGGCGTGCGTTTGAGCTTGTTCGACTTCTTACCGTATCATCCCGGCCCCGATCGCGTCGGTGAGCCTGAGCCTGATGGGGAACCCAACAAGGTATTTGGTGGAGGCGAAGACGGATTGACGATCGACATGACCGAGACGTCGAAGTTGGTTGAGTTGATGCATGAGATCGGCATTCGGATGATCTGCACCACGGCGGGCAGCCCTTACACGAACCCTCACATTCAACGTCCCGCTTATTTTCCGCCAAGCGACGGATACACACCGCCGGAGGATCCGTTGGCAGGTGTGGCTCGACAGATCGCGGCCGTTGCCGAAATGAAAGAGCAACATCCGGAGATGATCTTCATTGGTTCGGGTTACACGTACCTGCAAGATTACTTGCCCAACGTCGCACAAGCGGTTGTGAAGGCCGGGATGGCCGACTCGATTGGTTTGGGACGCATGGTGTTGTCGTATCCCGATCTGCCCGCGGATGTGACCGCCGGCACCGTGTGGCAACGCAAGAAGGTTTGCCGCACGTTTAGCGATTGCACGACCGCACCAAGAAACGGAATCATCAGCGGATGCTATCCATTGGACCCGTTCTACAAAAAACGCGACGAGCGAAAGCAGCTCAACGAGTTGAAGAAAGCCTTGCAGTCGTAAAGCATTTCCTCAACATCCGGGGCCTGACGCCCCCGGCAAAGGCTGTGTCGGCCTTCCTGGCCTGAGGCGATCGCAAGATCGGAATCCCCGAATGGGGCGACGTAGCAACGCTGGCCGAGGTTGGATACTCGGCACCTGGCACCTCTCCAAAGTGCAACTCGTGCTCGTGCTCGAAGCGAAACCACCTCGCGGGATTCAGCCACCACTGCCAGGATTTTCACCGGTCTGGGGCCCGCATCAGTGGTATCTGGTAGACTCGTTCGAGCCAGCGGGAGTGTTCTGATCGCTTCGTTGCCCGTCACCCCGTGTGGCGACAAAGTTCAACGCCTGTTCAGCAGTTCGATCACAACCGTTATTGCGACTGAAGGGCTCCTCGTTCCAGTGCATTGGACGGTTTCCCGTCAATCCATACCGATCTTCCGCCAGACGCTCCTCATGGCATAAGGTACCAGCCGTCTTCCCTGGCAGCCCGCGTCTGTTGTCTCACGCCGGGGCCTGGGCCTTCGCCCTTGGTTGAGGCCTGCTTAGCGACTCGATAGCTCGATGCTTCCTAGGTCGTTGTCTCCCTCGACGATGGTGATGGTGGTGATAGGGTTGTTCTCGTCAAGATACTTACCGCGAAAATGGTCAAAGGGCAAACCGCCACCTTCGGGTGCTTGAAGCTTGAAGGCGACCAGTTTGTATTCGCCCAGTGGCGCGCCGTCACCAATCCCATCAAAACTCAATTCGAATTCACCGTTCTCACCGACGGAGGCGGCGGGGATCCGGCGGTATTTGTTGTTCGGTGCGTGGGAGCCTTTCACGGGAATGAACTTGATCGTCGCCCCTGCCGCCGGTTGGCCGTCGAGTGTGAGTTTGCCGTGAACCGGATGAAGGTCGACGTCGAGTTCCTTGGGCTGGGTGCAGCCGGATGACAGTGCGAGAATCGTGATCGCCAACAAGGCTAGCACTGGGCTGTGTTTTGGGATCATAAACTGTTTTGGGATCATAAAATTCAAAATTGGTCTCCCACGTCGTCGCCACGTGATCGAGAAACGAGGGCGTAGAGCACCTCGGCATCGATGGATTCCGTTAAATAGTGAACGCTGCCGTCCAGGAAGACGCTGTTCGCGCCGCCGACATGAAATGCGTAGACGCCTTGCCGGTTGTTGCAGTTAACGTTGCAGGGACCAAGTCCTGTTGGTGACCAGGATTGTCCGTCGGCTTGGTAAGAAAGCAGCCAAGTGCAACCGCGTCCGGCCCAAGGTGCCCAGGCTCGGGCGGCGGAGGGAGCGGCTTCGTGCAGACGTCCATTGATCCAGGTGTCGGTTTTTCCAGCTTGTTCCACGAAGGTGAGCGTGTGAGAGGCTCCGTCGATCGTCATCGTGCGTTTGGGCCGTTGGTAATTCAGGGTCGGGCCAATGAAGCCGACTGAGTTTTCATTAACAGGCGATAAGGCACCCATCGCCCAAGGATCACGCGTAAACGGATCGTCTGGGATGGCGAACGGAAACCCCCAGCTGTAGATCGCGGTGTAGTCCGTCGTGCCTGCGGTTCGGTCGGGATACACGTCGAGTGTCGACCCCACCACGCGTTGGATGCCCCGTTGAGTGGAATCGCCGACGGCGGAGGGGCACCGGTACAGAGTCAGCGGCGCGTTGATCGCGGCTTGGTTGTCCTCATGAAACCAATCCTTCTCGCAGTCGTAGCGTTCCCAGATCGCTTGCTGTTCGATGAACGGCAACAGTTCCGTGAACGGGCTTCCGGAGATCCCGTCCTTCATGTTGCCCGTTTTGAGGTAACTGTAAGGTTCACCATAGGTCGCCGCCGGTAGCGCCTTGTGAACATCCTCGAACAGCAACGTCGCCAATC
>NZ_JBICHO010000528.1:0-7669 GCF_043100905.1 Rhodopirellula sp. JB055
GGTTTCCCACTCATCAGCGAGTCGTGTTCGGGTATCGGCAGCGGGAGGGTGCGCTGCGGGGTTGCCCCAAAACCTCGCCAGCGAGTTGGACGGTGTCTGCCCCGGGGCTCGGGAATCGGGGGCTCCAGTTTGCAGCAGAGCGTCGGCGGCTGACGATGGCCGCGCTGTATTGCGTGCTTGGGAGGCAAACGAAGTGGACGTTTCGGTGTCCCAAGGCGAGGGTTTCTCAAAGGTCTGGATGTCGTAACGATCTGGTAAATCGCAGCCACCAGCAATCAACGCGGCGGCAAGGCTCGCCAGCCAGAACACGCTGCTGAATGGCCGTTTTTTCGCGTTTGACTCAGGGCGAAAAAAGGATGGACAAACAGAGCGAGGCAAATCGCAAAGGAAGCCGGTCAAAACCCGAGGGGATGCAGTTCGATCCATCATGAACTAGTCGCTCAAGAGCGTCTTCAGAGAAGCGTTTTTAAAAATGGCGGCGCGTGACCACCGCTGACTTCTCAATGTCGGGGCCCAGCCGTGTGTGTCAACCTCTTTCACGCGGATCTGTCTGGGGGAAAACCTCCTGGGAGGCGAGTGGCGCGAAGCGATTGTTTGGATTGTGACGGTGAAAACGGTTGGGAGGCCGTCCTGTGGTTCATTCAGCGAGTTTTGAGCGGTTCTCGGACAGTTGCGGGGTCTGAGCCAAGACGTGACCTAGCTTTGTGTGTTCACCAGTCGCAGCGGTGAACCGGCTCAGGCAATCTTTTCCACCCTGGTGTCGTCATCACACACGCGTCGAAAATTACCAATCAAATGGGCTTTCTCAAACGCATCCTTCGTCCGATGGCACAGGACGACGCGATTCCAACATCCGCACCTGGCAGCTTCGAGTGTCTTTCCGACGAAGAGTTGCAGGTTCACATGGGGATCAAAACCTATGGAATGTTCGAATTGACCGACGCCATCCGACCGTCCTACGACGTGCAGATTTCGCCACGTCAGGGATTCCGGTACGACAAGTACGTCGACGAATCCAACGGATCGACCACTCCGGTGATCATGGCCTCCGCATCCAAACCTGTTTTGATGGATGTGTTTTTGGACCTGATCGATCAACTCGGCAACGTGGTCGATGTCGTGCTGGAAACCAGTCATCACAGTTCTTCGCAGCACGAAGATCTGTATCGCGAACACATCGATGTTCCCGTGCTGAAAAGCATTCTGATGGAATTCGAAGATGTGTTGCTCAACGATGGCTGCACCGGCATCGCGATCATCAACACGGCCAAGCAACAGGAAGTCCAACTGGACGAGCACAAGCTGTTGATTGCCTATGGAACGCCACTGGATGGATTCCGCCAAACGCTGATCAACTCGGACGTGTATCCCGATGATTCAATCAAATTCATCACGGAAGCAGAACATGTGCACAGCAGTAGCGAACGGCTGTACGACAAATTTCAGCAGTTCAAGACACGCTTGGGTGTCGAAGACGAACACGACCCCGATTGTGGTGCTTGGTGATCAGCCGGACTGGCTCGTTCCATTTCATTGAGTCGTCATCGCTTCCGCTGCGATCACCAGTGTGCCGACGACTGACTCAGGAATTGCACGGTAGTTCGTTCCGATTCCTGCTTCGGCCAGCTTGTCGCGGACGCTTTGCGTGAAGGCAGGCTGATGAATCAGGACGCTGCCGGTGCCTGCCAACGAGCACGCTTGGGTGGGCATGCTCAGTCGATCGATCAATGTCCTGACCATCTCCGCCAAGTCCGTCGATGCTTGATCAAGGATCCGCCTCGCAACCGGATCCCCCACCTCAGCCACCTCAAAGACGAGTGGCGCGAGCGAGGCGATCATGACTCGGTTGTCGGGGGCTGCATGAAGGATCGGGATCAATTCACTGGCCGAAGTGATTCCATGATGACCTAGCAATCGTTCGTGCAGTTGTGTGCTGGGGCCGCGACCGTCGTCATCGCGAACTGCCGCTCGGTGAGCTGCGAGTGAAATCTGGTAGCCACTGCCTTCATCGCCCAGCAAGCTTCCCCAGCCGCCGCAGCGGGCCCTGTCGCCATTCGCATTCCGACCCAGCGCCAGCGAACCGGTTCCCGCGATTAACGCCACGCCGACCCCATCGGATGAGGCGGCATACAACACCGGCAAAGCATCATCGACAACCCTCAATTGGCGTGCCAATTGACATTGATCCGCCCAAGACCGGATGCGTTGTTGTTCGGAATCTCGACCGGCACCAGCGAGTGCCAAGCAGGCACTCTCGACGGTGATTCGGGAACGTTCCGCATCGACGAAGGCTCTCTCGATCGCCTGATTCAAATGGTTAAACGCCGTCTCGAAGCCAACGCCGCGAACATTGGACGGGCCCGAACGCCCTCGCCCAATGATTTCCATCGTGTTGGTGACATCAGTCTTGGAGGTGAAGTCGCACCTCGCCAACCAAGCGACGGTCTTGGTCCCACCCCCGTCGATTCCCAAAATGAGTCCGTCTGACGCATTCATTCGGAAGCTGTCGCGAGCAAGCGACTGAGGTGTCCGTCGACGTCGATCAGCATTTGACGTGCGGCCTGCGGCGAAACCTTTCTCATGTGAACAACGATCGCGGTCTTCACTTCCCCGTCGCATTGTCGCAGCAACCGTTCGGCTTGATCCGTTGGAATCCCCACAATTTCAGACAACATCTGCCGCGATCTCGCCACAAGTTTTTGATTGGTCGCACGGACGTCGACCATGCGATTGCCAAACGTCTTGCCGATCCGAATCATGGCACCGGTGGTCAACATGTTCAGCACCATCTTGGTCGCTGTGCCGGCTTTCAATCGAGTGGATCCGCTGACGACTTCTGGCCCGACAACCGGTGCGATCATGATCTGGGAAAGCGGTCGCAATTGGCAGTTTGAATTGCAACTCAATCCCACCGTGACAGCGCCGACGGACCGGGCGTATTTCAAACCGCCGATGACGTAGGGCGTTCGCCCGCTGGTGGCGATCCCCACCAACACGTCGTTGCTGGACAAATTGATCTCAGCCAAATCACGTTCGGCATATTCCGGATGGTCTTCAGCCCCTTCGATCGCACGAGTCAGGGCTTCTGGTCCGCCGGCAATCACACCGACGACCATTTCGGGTGGGGTCCGGAATGTCGGCGGGCACTCGCTGGCGTCGAGCACCCCCAACCGACCGGACGTGCCTGCGCCCAGATAAATCAATCGCCCGTTGGACCGGAATTTGTCTGCGATCGCATCCACCGCCAGTGCGATCTGCTGGGCTTGCGTGTTCACAGCCTCCGCGACCAAGGCATCTTGCGAGTTGATGAGCTGAACGATCTGCAGCGCCGACAACGAATCGATCTGGGCAGAGGCCGGGTTGCTGGCTTCCGTGGTCAATTGATTCAACTGGTTCAGCATGGTGAATGGTATCGCATGAGTGTTTCCCTGGTCGCAACAAACCTTGTTACAACGAAATACCTCGCCACAACAAAATACAGTAAGGTAGCCGCACGGGTGAGGCGGGGCGGATTCACTTTGACCGATGGACTTCAGCAAACGAGATTCGACACTTGGCTATCAGTTCCTTTGACCTCGCCGTCCTGGTCATCTACATGCTCGCGATGGTTGCCTTTGGTCTCTGGGTGGGCCGGGACCAAAAGGATTTGGCGGGTTACTTGCTGGGGGGACGGGACATGCCGTGGTGGTCGATCCTGGGATCGATCGTCGCGACAGAAACCAGCACCGCGACATTCTTGAGCGTGCCCGGGATCGCATTCGCGGTCGATGGCGACATGCGTTTTTTGCAATTGGGAATGGGGCTGGTCATCGGCCGTTTGATTGTTGCTGTCGTGTTGGTGCCTCTCTTTCGCCGCGGCGAAATCTTTTCAGCCTATGAGATTCTGAACACGCGATTTGGTGGTGCCAGCAAGCGTTTCGCATCGCTGCTGTTCTTGGTCACTCGAAACTTGGGCGATGGATTGCGTCTGTTCTTGGCTGGCATCGCATTGGAAAAGGTCCTCAGCGTTGACTTGGTTAGCTGCATCGTGATCCTGGGCGTCTTCACGATCATCTACACGTTCTTTGGCGGGATCAAAGCCGTGATCTGGAGCGACTGCATTCAGTTGGTCGTTTACATGGTCGGCGGGGTGCTGTCGTTGATGATTCTCGTCAGATACTTCCCTGGCGGCTGGCAACAACTGGTCGAATTTGGTCAGGAGACCGGGCGTTTCGATGTCTTTGATTTTCGCGTTCGATCCACCGAGACCTTCAGTGTGCTGACCGAGCCCTTCACGTTCTGGTCGGGAGTCATCGGCGGAGCGGTGTTGACGCTGGGAACTCACGGGACGGATCAAATGATCGTTCAACGTTACTTGGCCGCTCGCAGCACGGTGGATGCGCAGCGAGCCGTGGTTGCCAGCGGCGTGGTGGTTTTGATCCAGTTCGCATTGTTTTTGTTTCTGGGGGTTGCGTTGGCATGTTTCTATTCGCAAATTCATCCGCGAGTGTTTGAACACAACGACGAAGTTTTCGCGGCATTCATTGTTGACTACCTGCCGGTTGGTTTGGTCGGCCTCACGCTGGCTGCCGTGTTCGCGGCTGCCATGTCGACGTTGTCCAGTTCGCTGAATTCTTCCGCATCGGCAGCCGTCTCGGATTTCTACCAACCTTGGCTGCTCGCTCGCCGCAATGGAGCGGCGGACAAGGAAGCTGAAGAGAAGCGTTCCGGCAACGAAACGTCTGACAACCTTCTCGGTGTCAGTCGCAAGCTGACCATCGGCTTTGGGGGGATTCAGATCGCGATTGGGATCGGTGCGAGCTATCTTTCCAACAGTGTCATCAGCGATGCACTCGCTATCGCCGGCTTCACGGCTGGGATTTTGCTCGGCGTTTTCTTGCTTGGGATTCTGACCACTTCCGCTCACCAACGCGGTGCGTTGATTGGAATGGTCTCGGGAATGGTTGTGCTCACGGCGATCAAGTTTGGAACGTCCGTGGCTTGGCCGTGGCTAGCGATCATCGGCTCCGTCACCACGTTCACGGCAGGCTACCTTGCTAGTCGCTTGCTCCCGGCTAAGCAACGAGCGGACAACTGACAATTTTTCCTCACCGAATGACTCTGAAATACCGAGCGTACATGTTCTCCTTCAAATCCATCATGTTTCGTCTGTCCGCCGCGGTTTGTCTGTTTGCGATCACGCTTTCGGTCTCGCACTCCAAACCCGCCGCGGCTCAAGTTCTGGCCGGAATCGATGTCCTGCAGCGAGATGATTTCGCGAGCCTTGCTGGCCAAAAGGTGGGGCTGATCACGAATCACACGGGCACGAACCTGATCGGAGCCTCAACGGTTCAGTTGCTGCACGATTCGAAGGAGGTGGACCTGGTCGCTTTGTTCAGTCCTGAACATGGGTTTGTGGGCCAACTGGAACAAGCCAATATCGACGACCAACAGGATGCGTTGACCGGATTGAAGGTTCACAGTCTGTACGGCAAAACGCGAGTTCCGACAGCGGAGATGCTGGAAGGCATCGACACGTTGGTCTTTGATATTCAGGACATTGGCGTTCGTTTCTACACCTACATCTCGACGATGGGTGGCGCGATGAAGGCGGCGGCAGAGAATGATGCTCGGTTTGTTGTTTTGGATCGGCCCAATCCAATCAGCGGGACAGAGGTGCAAGGTCCCGTCACCGATGAGGGAAGCGAGTCGTTCATCGCTTACCACCGCATTCCCGTCCGGCACGGAATGACGATTGGTGAGCTGGCCAAAATGTTTCAAGCGGAGTGGGAACTCGATCTGGATTTGCAAGTCATCCCGATGGAAGGCTGGGAAGGCCGTCCAGGGTTTGATCAAACCGGACGCATGTGGATCAACCCATCACCCAATATGCGAAGCCTCAACGCGGCCTACCTGTATCCGGCGATTGGATTGTGGGAGACGACCAATTTGTCCGTGGGCCGTGGCACGGACACGCCTTTTGAACACTTCGGTGCTCCCTGGATCGACGCGTTGGAACTGGCGGGTGAACTGAACGCACAAGGGTTGAGCGGGGTGAGATTTGTTCCGATCGAGTTCACACCGGACGCCAGTCAGTTCGCTGATGAAAAGTGTGGCGGAGTGAACGTGATCCTGACTCAGCGAGCTGAGTTTGACCCGTTGCGAACGGCGATGACCATTGCCGTGACGTTGAGAGAACTAGCTCCCAACGACTGGAATACGAAGTCACTGAACCGTTTGTTGGTTAGCCAGAAAACAGCGGAAGGAATTCTTGGCGGTCACTCGGTGGAGCAGTTGCAGGCGGCCTACGAAGAAGAGTTGGCTGAATTCGGAGCACGTCGGGAAAAGTACTTAATGTATCGTTGATGTTGCTGGGCAATCGGTTGTTGTGGTGGACGAGGTGACGAGTCTTTGTGCAAGGGACTCGTCGCTTCGTCCACTACCCATTTGTCGTTCGCTGCTCACGTCTCGTTTGAAACAGCCAACATGTCTTCCGAACCTCTCTCCGCAAACGCGACGTCATCGCATGAGTCAAAATCGGCGTCCAGTTTGCTCACGCGGTTGTTGACCCCGCGAAACTTGGCGGTGTTCGTCTTTCTCGTCCTGCCGCTATCACTGATTTTTCTGGTGCTGGCTTGGTGGTTCGCTCGCCAGAACGCGGCGGCTCAGGAACTGGCCGACCGCAAAGATGATTTGCTCGCCAGCGGTTTGCCAATCGATGCGGAGTCGTTGCTGGACTACCGCAGGGAACGGATTGATTCATCGCGTAGCCAGGAATGGCAACGCATCCTTGATGAAATCGAATCGGACGCGTTCCAGGAATCCAGCGAAGACGTTCCGATCATTGGCCTGGCTTTCGAAGAAGAACCGGAGGAGTACGTCTATGGGCAACCCTATTCGAACCATTTGGTGGCAAGGAACTACCTGAGTGAATGGTCGGGGCTGCTGCAGCGAATTCATTTGATCACTGAGGGCAGTCGTGGCGTGTGGACGCCAATGAACCCTGATGATCTCTTTCCTCGTATTGGGCCGCCAAGAGATGTCAGTCGACTGTTGCATTTGGAGTTGGAAGACGCACTTCGTCGCAACGACTTTTTGCATGCGGGGCACTGTGTGTTGGCCCTGATTGGAAATGCACGGGGGTTGGAAGAGGAGCCGATGGCGGTTTCGCAGTTGGTCAGTGTGGCAATGCTCGAGGTCGCTCTGGATGCCATCAAGACCGCCGTGCAAATCAATTGCTTTGATGATGAGCAGTGGCGAGCGGTGTTGGAGCAACTCGAGGGACTTGAAGAGATTGAACCTCGCTACCAACGGTTTCTGATTGGCGAGCGAGCTTGGGTGCTGCCATTGTTTGAAGACCCGGAGCTTCTCGAGGAATTGGGAGGAGACGCCATTGAGTATCAATTGCCAGGTGGGCATTCCATCGATGCCTTGGAGACACTGGCCATGTACGACCGGCTGGAGCTTGTTCCCACCGATGATTTGACCACCTTTTTCGAGGAGATCGAAAGTCTGGAAACTTCGGTGCAGGCTTCTTTCCAATCCCGAAATTGGCTGCAAAAACTGGACACTCAAGTCACCGAAATGACAATGCCGAGTTTGGGTGCGATGAATCAAGCCTTTGTCCGCTCCGCCATGCATGTGCGTCTCGCGAAAACAGCCATCCTGGCTCGATTGTTTCAGCACCGAG
>NZ_JBICHO010000529.1:0-17004 GCF_043100905.1 Rhodopirellula sp. JB055
GCAATGAAAATTCGTGACCAAACCACTTCGCCGGGTTTGGAGACTCCTCGAACGGTGCTTCCGCCGGAAGGAAAGTACATCGGAGGTTGGCGGAACCCTTCCGCGTCGGCCCAACCGTTTGCAAAGTGAGAGGCTGGCACAGCACCGCTGATTTCCTGCACCCAAACTTCTTCCTCGGTTGTCCCGCTGGCATCGTGATCAGACCAACGCAAATCGTGCAGCGTATTCTCGACCGGTTGCCCCAACGCTTTATGAACTCGATTGGTAATCAACCCATCCAGGCCCGCACACTCGTCCACTTCATTGAAGTGAGTCAGCGGGGCGCCGGCATACAATTCTCGCGATCCATCTCGCGAAAACACGGGCGGCCGGACTGAGTCATTGAGCATGCCTTCCACCAAGTCACTGGCGGGCAGCAAATCTTTCAGACCTTGCTGGTACTGAATCCCAATCGCATCGCAACCAAAGTCATCCGCGATTCGCATCGCCGCAATGTAGACGCGACACTGACCGAGAATCTGAGCATCGGTGAGATCGGTTTCGTGATTGGGTCCGGTATGGAATTTCATCCCCGCCTGATCCAACCAGTTGCGAACGGCCTGTGCCTCTTCATCACTCACCTGCTGCGACTCGTGATAGAGAGCAGATTGACTCAATCGCTCTTTGAAGACGCCCGTGGCATGCAGTAAATGATCGGGAATGATGGCATTGAACATCCCCATGCAGCCTTCATCGAACACACCCAAAATGGCCTTTTCACGCTGCAGCGTCTCGGCAATCTCCAATGCCTTTGCTCGAGCATTTTCGTCGCAACTGGTGATCTCAAATGGCGTCACATGATCCATCTCATGAGCAACTGACCCTGTTTCCAACCAGCTCTTCAGCTTGCTCAAGAACGCTGAGTCCGAAAACTCCTCGCTCCACAACGAACTGTATTGAACGCCCGCCTTCGTGAGTGAACCATTGAGATTCAGCAAACCCACCAACCCCGGCCACTGCCCGGACCAGTTTGCAACCGTCAAAATCGGGCCTCGGTGCGTCATCAATCCAGCCAGCACGTGATGCGAGTACTGCCAAACCGCCTCGGCAACAATCAGCGGGGCATTGGGATCGATGGCGCGAAACACGTCCATGCCCTGCCGCTGTGACCGAATGAATCCATGCCCACGCGTTTCGTCAAACTCATGTCCACGAGTGACCTGGTGGCCGAAAGATTCGATCGCCGCGATCAACCGCGATTCCATCTCTTTTTGCGCCTCCCAACAAACCTGGTTTGCAGAATCCCGTAGGTCGCCGGAGGCTATCAGTGTGATCGTCTGAGGCATCGTTTCGTCAGCCCGTGTAAAAAGAGGAAGAGGAGTTCAAATTTGTTGCATCGCGACCGCGTGAGCCAATTGTCGATAGCGACGGTATAGCAGATCGTATGCTTCCGTCCGTTCCAACCGTGGCAAAATCAAATCACGACGATCTTCTGGAACCGCCGCCATCGCTGAAGCGGCCTCCGCGATGCTGGAAAAGGGTGTTTTTTCAGGTCCTGCAGCGACCATCCCCAGAACCGCCGCACCAACAGCCGGGCCCTGCGAGGAAGGATGAATTTCAATCGGCATCCCCAGCACATCCGCATAAACCTCCACGAAGGCTCGGTTGTGGTGCGGCAAACCGCCCGTGGCAATGATGCGATCGATCGGTACGCCCTGGTCGCTGGAGTTCGCTGAGCCCCTCTGATTCGTATCAGCCAGATCAGCATTTCCATGACGAAGCATTTCCACAATCCAACGCACACCAAAGGCGGACGCTTCCATCAACGCCAGATAAAGATGAGCAGGACCATGCTGCATTCCCAGCCCAGTGAATGCGCCACGAACAGCACCGTCCATCAACGGCGTTCGACAGCCGTTCATCCAATCCAAACAAGAGACACCCTCCGCCCCCGGAGGCAGTCTCATCGCTTCCTCAGCCAAGTCATCAAACGATTCGCGATTCAAAAGTTTCCGCAACCAAGCGAACGCATCTCCAACCGCCGCCTGCCCGGTTTCATAACCGAACAACCCCGGCAAGATACCGCCTTCGACCACGCCAGCCACCCCGGGCATGTCCACCATTCTTGTCGCGTTGAGCATGTGACAACTGCTGGTCCCCAACACCATCACCAGCGTCCCTGGCTCGGCCGCGCCCACTCCCGGCACACCGGAGTGAGCATCGATGATCGCTGCCGATACGGGTATCCCAGCGGGCAACCCAAACTGGGCTGCCATCCCGTCGGTCAAATGCCCAGCCACCTGGCCCGGCGACCGCATTTGCTCCACTGATTGACCCGGCATCCGATCGGCAACCGCTTCAGCAAGCTTCGAGTGAACGGCCTGAAAATATTCCTGCGATGGATAACCATCTTCCGCCGACCACATCGCTTTGTAACCCGCCTGGCAGGTCGACCGAACCAACGAATCACTGTCTCCACCGACCAGTTGCCACACGAACCAATCGCCGGCCTCCAACCACACTTCCGCCAACTCAGCCACTTCGGGATCGTGCTCGATCGTCTCCAGCATCTTCGGAAAGAACCACTCCAATCCGATCACACCGCCGTATCGTTTCAGAAACGATTCCTCACGTTCCCTTGCGATCGAAGTCATCCGTTCCGCTTGCTCCAAAGCCCCATGGTGCTTCCACAGCTTCGGCCATGCCAACGGACGAGACTTCAGCGACTCCAGCTCACACAGAGGCGTCCCATCGTGCTTGGTCGGCAGCATCGTGCAACTGGTGAAGTCGACGCCAGCGCCCACGATTTCACTGCCAGTCAAACCCGCCTTCGCCAACGCCTCTTTCGTTGCGATGGAGGCGGACTCAATCCAGTCCGCTGGGCACTGCAATGCATATCGCTCTGGCAGCGGTTCGTCACGACCAGGCAAAGCATCCAAGATCTGTCCATGCCGAAACGGACTGACCGAAGACCCCACTTCGTGGCCCTCGGCATCAACCAAGATGGCACGCACAGACTCCGTTCCAAAATCGAGACCGAGAGCGATGACAGGCATGAGGATGTCGAATCGTTAAGAAAAGAAAAATCAAGAAACAAAAATTCACCCGCGAAGCGTTCAGAAACCCAGAACACCTCGCAGGCAATCAGCCATCGAAAAGCTTGCACCCAGCCGTCACTTGGGATCGCGGAACGAACGCCCACGATCGTAGCTGATCTTCGACACGGTTTGCGTTTCGTCACCGACTTGGGCCTCAAACATCAACACAATTCGGTCGTCTTCGCTACTCGCATCAAACCGCAAATCAGTGCATGTAACCTTCCCTGCCTTCGGTTGATCCCAAAGCACGGTGATCGGCCCCGACCATTTGATCCCATCGTGATAACGGAATCTCACCAGGTCAGACTTTTTCGCGTCTTTGTTCGGCTCAATCCATGCCGCAACACGCCCACGCGTCGTATCCAATGCGATTGCATCTTCGCGTTGCACCTTGGGATCATCCGGCGTTGCCGGCAGAGCTTTGTCAAACTGAACCTTCCCAGCGATTTCTTTGCTGGAGAACGAAATGCAATCGTCATGGAAAATGTGATAGATCCGGCCGTTTTCACTGCCTACGATCAGATCCCATTTCCCATCCCGGTTGAAGTCCGAGACAGCGGGACTCGCGGTGTGCCCTGCCACATTTCGCCGAGCCAAATTCCCGATGCGTTTCAACACGACCTTGCCGTCTTGATCCGCCACATTGCGGTACCAAGTCACGTTTTCTGAATTAATCAACACATCCAAACGCCCATCGGAATCCCAATCCGCAACGGCGACTTTGACGCGTCCAGATCGACCCGCGGTTCCAGATGCTAAACGAATGGGATGACCGGATTCATCAACAAACAAACGTTCCGCCTTCCCCGCCGAACGACGAAGCGTCAAATAACCTTCCTGATCCATCAACACCAAATCCAATTCCTCGTCGCCATCAAAATCAATCGCGACCGGCGTTGTTCGCCACTGCGTCAAGGACCTCTTCGAAGCGGGCTTCCAAGGGTACCAAGCCGGCGGGTTTTCAACGGGAGCCGATTCCAAGTCCTGCTCCACCAACGTGCCAGACTCATTCTGTAACACGCCGACCTCCGACAAGATCGAGTTGTAAATGATGTCATCGTCGCCATCACCATCCCAATCAGCCAGTGACAAGGTCGTGTAGCCCCACTTGGCTTCGCATGGCCCTTGGATCGAACCGTTCTCGCCTGCCAAAATCCGAAACGGTTCTTCGGTTCCATCTTGATGCCGAATGTTTAGCAACACGGGTTCCGCCCACTTCGGCAACCCCTCTTCGCCCTCTCCAAGGTTTTCAAACCAACCAATGTTTCCGGCGGTATTCCCACAGACAATGTCATCATCACCGTCACGATCCCAATCCGACACATAGGGAGTCGCCAGGGCACCAAACTTCAGCGTGTCCGCTTTTTGCCGGAAGTAAACCGGGTCCTCAAACACAGGTTGTCCATCACGAAGTTCACCGGTGTTTTCAATGAATGCAACGCGACCGTCTTCATCCCCCACGATCAAATCCGCATCGCCATCTCGATCCCAATCGATCGCGGTCGGCGTGATCATTTGCAAGTGCATCGTCAGTCGCTCGCCGTTCACATTCTCAAGCTCCTTCCCTGTTTGATAGCGAGGCTTCTCACGCGTCCCCACGTTTTCAAAGTAAGTGAAGTAGTCCAAAAAATTGCCCACGATCATATCCAGGTCATCATCTCCATCGAAGTCGACCAGACTTGCACACGGCCACCCGAAAACATCGATGGGTTCCTCGCCAGCCAAGATCATCTCAGGCTTTCCATAGTCCGGGTTGGCATCATCCCCAGCGTTGGACATCAAGAACACGTATCCATGCAGCGGTCCGTTGCGCCAATCGCCCTTCTCATCGTAGGCATGGTCCCAAACCAAATCGGACCAATCACCGACACCAGCGATCAAGTCGTGATCGCCGTCACCGTCGTAGTCCACATAACGCCACATGTTCCCGCGAATTCGGGCTCCCGGGGTGTTCAGCGGTTTCGCAGGCGCAGAGATACCAGTGGGCTTGTCAAAATCAAACTTCCCTGTGGACGGATCCTGCGCAAAATACTTGCCCGGAATCAAAACTCGCTGCTCACCGTTGACTTCGCTTGCCAACATATTGTGAAACGCTCGACCAAGCCGAACCGGTGCTTCAAACACCGGCATCTTGACGCCTGGATCCTGTGTTGAATTTTCAAAGTAGTACGTCCCATTGGAAGGCTTGTCTGGACAGCCCACCAACAAATCCAAGTCACCGTCACCGTCGTAATCCATCGGCAACGGATAGGCCCAAAGCCCGACACCCAAATCAACTTCCAAACCACGGTTGTTGTACTTCAACGGCACCAACTTGGGATTCTCATCGGCACTCAAAAATTGACCTACCTGGATCAACAACATCCATCCCAATCCCATTGCCAACGCGAATGGTTGTAGTGACCGTCTGCGAATACTCATCGTTGCTCTCTCTTTCTCAGGTTGTTCGCCTCCCAAGCATTTGGCCCAGAATGGCGGTTGGCTTTCTCAATCGTCCGAGGCGTCTTATCCACCGGACGCTCCCCCTGCCTTTGAATCGGCCAGGAAGATTTGGTTGCAAGAACCGTTGTCGCTTGAAACCGCGCCGCCAAAGGCAACGTGACTTCCATCTGGCGAGTACACGACCGCGAAAGGCAAGCAGCGAATTCGCGAACCGCCTTCCGCCAATGTCTCGATGCGTCCATCAGTCAAATTCACTTCGCAAACCGAATTTCCGATCACACAGGCAGCATGGTTCCCACCTGGATGAATCGTGAACGCGGAAGCGACGGATTCGTTCCCACTGGTAACTTGATGGTGCGATCCACCCTTCGGCGAAATCGACCACAACTGAACCACGCCCTCATCATCTCGCATCAAAAAATAGACTTGGCTGCCCTCCGGTTTGCTCCGTGGCCAATGGCGCACATCGGTCGCCACGCCGGGATACGAGCGATCGATCGTGTGAGTCAAACGCCGCTGCAACGCTCCCGCCGGCGGGGTCGGTCGCGTGGTCGCGGTGCCTTGCAATGGACCGGCCCCGGGCACCGTGCAATCCGCTGGCAAATCCACCACGAACAACTCGGTCACCAGTGCCTTTTCTCCGCTGGGATCTGCAGCAATGACAACATCGCCAAGAAACGCCAAAGCCCTCGCGGAGGTTGGGTCTTGGTCGGATTTCTGCGATCTTGTCGCGATCCAAGAGTCTTCGTACGCCTTGCAAATCTGGTCCGTGCCGGGCTCAGGGTGATCATGAGTCTGCGTCACCAACACGCTCCAAAACGCCCCGTCATGATTGCGGCGATGCGTCTTTGGAACCGACACGGGTTGGCACGGAATCGAAACACCCACGTTGCGTTGATTCGAATATTTACTGACCGATCCTGCGGCCAACACATGGTCCTCGTAGGTAAAACTGATCCACTGGCCTTCGCTGTCGAAAACGTGCACGTGACTGCCACCTCGCAGTGCCCCAGCCGTGAATGGGTCGACGATATCTCGCGCGTCTAAATTCTGAACAGTATCGGCCTGCCCAGGACACATCATGACACCGCGACGATGAAAGGACGCGTAGCTCCAAGCCGGCGTTGGGTCCTCTGGCCCATGAATGAACACAATCTTGTCTTCCGTTGGACTGGCCGTCACAACTCCTACACAGGCACCTTGAGGAGCCTCATACACCACTTCGACTTCGCATGTCTTCGCGTTGACACGTTCAATACGTGCCCCATCAAAGACCGCTCCGCTTGCATCGCTACGAATGTCGTAATAGATCCAGGCCCCATCCCACGACCAAACATTCGCGTTGGTCAGATGATGATGATGCTGGCGATGAGTGAGCTGACGAATCATGCCACCACCCGCCAATTGTTTTGCCGTCCCACATCTCGGCTATCGTGCCTTGAGGCACCTTGCAATGCATAGACTTCCGCTTCACCAACACGCTGCCCAGCATCTATAGACGCATAGGACCAATGTTGCCTCGCTGTTAGAATGCGTTCCCCGATCGCGTCCCCACGCGTCGGCCCCGGATCCATCTCGTCCCTCCCCACCCCCGCTTCACGACAATGACTCCAGGGCGTCACCAAGTCGAAACGCACGCCAGCCGTGCCTATCATCATCTGCGTCAAAAACTGATTTCGGGTGAATTCAAACCCGGAACCCGGTTGTTGTACGGACCAATCGGAAAAGAAATTGGCGTCTCGGCCACCCCGGTCCGAGAAGCCGCCGGTCAGCTCGCGACCGAAGGCATGGTCGAGCTGGTCCCCCAAATCGGCGCCGTCGTGCGATCGATCAACGAACCCGAAGTGCAAGAGCTCTACGAGGTTCGCAATCTGATCGAACCCTTCGCGTCGGCTCGTGCCTCGGAGCGTTCGACGTCGGAAGACATCCAGTTGATCGCGAAAGAATACAACACGATGCGAGAGTTGGTGGAACGCCAAAAGCAAACCGACTCCCCAGAAGAAAGCCAAAAGATCGCCTACGAATTCAATCAAGCGGATCACAACTTTCACTTGCGAATCGTCGAAGCGACCGGCAACCACACATTGGTAAGAACCTCCACTCAGTCCAACATCCTGACTCGCGTGTTCGGAATCTGGATGCATCGCCAAGGCGCCGACGTGATGGAGAATACCTGCAACGAACACGAAAAGATCTTCACCGCCATTCAAAACGGGAATGCAGAAGCGGCGCATGAAGCAGCCTCGAATCACATCTTGAAAGGCCTTCAACTCTCGCTCCAATCCTTTCGCGAAGCCTGACCATCGCCCAAACCAAGGGCTGCGAGGAGAACTCCCACCCCGATCATCAGGCACGGCCCCACCACGATCGTCATGAACTTGTCCATCGGATTGGCATAAGCCGCCCATGATTCGGGCCACACGCTGGTTTGCGAAATCGTCATCCAGGCGATCACCAAACCGCCAATCGCGAAAGCACTCACGGCAGGTGCACCATGCAATCGCGGCACCGTGATCCCGAGCAAGAACAAGCCGACAATCCCAGCGCCCAACACGCCTGAGAGTGTCCACCAAACATCCAAGGTGCTGTCGGTCAATCGGACGAGTGCCAGAGCCATCCCGGTTCCCATGGCTCCCCACGCGATGGTCGACAATCGCAACACGCCGATGTTTTGTTCGTCCGAGGAATCCCGGCGAATCAACCGCCGATAAAAATCGCTCATCACCAACGTCGCGGATGAATTGAGCGACGTGGAAACGGTACTCATCGCTGCTGCGAACACCGCCGCGATCAACAGCCCTCGAACGCCTTGTGGCAGGTGAGCCGCAATGAAGTGCGGGAATACCCGATCGCCCAAGTCACTTTCGGTCAGACTTGCCGACATCTCCGCCATCTGCGCCGGGTAATCCGCCGCGTTTTCAGAGACACCCGCCTGCATCAGTTTTTGCTCTGCGACGATTCTCCGGACTTCATCCAGGTCCTGTGGGTGCCCTTCGTAGTAGGCATACAGCGACGATCCAATGAACAGGAACAACGCGCTGACGGGAACATACAGCAATGCCCCCACCCACACGCTCTTCGCCGCTTCGCGATCCGAACGCGAAGCGATGTAGCGCTGCACATAACTTTGATCGATCCCAAAGTTACGAAGGTTGTCGAACAACCCAAACGCCAACACGACCCAAATCGTTGATTCCGAAAAGATGAAGGAGCTATCGCCCAAGGAGAATTTCTGGTTCTCGTTGGCAACCGCCAGCACTTCGGCGGGGCCCCCCGGCATTCCCAACAACAAAATCCCCAGCGCCAACAACGCCCCGGCCAATAACACGATCGCCTGAATCGCATCCGCCCAAATCACAGCCACGATCCCACCCACAAATGAGTAAACCGTGACCACCACTCCGGTGCACGCAATGACCAATCGAATGTCCCATCCAAACAAGACCGCCATCGGCAATGCCATCAAGTACATCACCACACCGATCCGCGCGATTTGAAACAGCAGATAAAACCCGCTGGCAAAGAGCCTCGCCCAAAGCCCAAACCGCCGTTCCAACAACGAATATGCCGAGACCTCGCCGCTCTTTCGATACAGCGGCAAGAACCAACGCACCGCGATCGCAGCCGCAATCGGGATCGCCAACGAGTACATGAACGCGTTCCAGTTGTCGACAAACGCTTTGCCCGGCAACGCCAGATAACTGATGCTGCTCAAGTAAGTCGCGAAAATCGACAGCCCACACAACCACCCCGGAAGGGATCGACCACCGGCAGAAAAATCATCCGCCGAGCGATTGCGGGCCCAAAAGTAAAACCCCATAGCCAAGATGGCGACGAAGTATGCGACAAGGACCGCGTAGTCCAAGCCCGTGAACGCCATCGCCGCAATCATAGAATCCCCAAGTCACGCAGGACCACAGCCACTTTCTCTCGCTCGGGTTCAAAGAAACGATGAAACGGATCCGCGGGAAGATCACTGCAGATCCCTAACAACGATGCGGCGCACTTGGTGGCTTTGATGTGACGTGACGCGTACTTGCCAACATCATAAATGTCTTGGAAACGACGAATCTTGGCCATCGCTGCTTCTGTCTTGGCCGCGTCATTCGCCGTCAGGCCTTCGTAGCAATCCACGAAACAACGGGGCATCACGTTCGCGCCACCCGATACACCACCGTCGCCGCCCAACTGGTGAGCTTCCGGCAGCATGGCTTCGGGGCCGAGCAAGACCGACCAATCATCACGCACTTCGTTCCGCAACTCGCACAAACGCCGAAAGTAGTCCAGGTCACCGCTGCTGTCTTTGACACCCACGATCGACTGGATCTCAGAGAGCTTTCGCAAGGTTTCCATCTCAAACCAGACCTTGGTCAATCCCGGCATGTTGTACAGCATCAACGGCAACGGGATTTCAGGCGCAATGTTCTGAACATAGGCCGTCAATTCCGTCTGGCCGGCCGGAAAATAGTACGGCGTGGTCAGGACCGCCGCGTCCGCGCCAGCATCGGCCGCATGACGGGCCAGTTCAATCGATTCCACAAAGGCCGTGTCGGTAACTCCCACCAAAACCGGCACACGCTTGGAAACCAATCGAGTGGTGGCGGTGATCAACTCACGACGCAACCGATAACTCAAACTGGGGGCCTCGCCAGTCGTTCCCAGAATAAAGATTCCTGAAACGCCACCGTCGATGACATGCTCGACCAAGCGTTCCAATCCCTCCTGGTCCAACTCATCGCGAGCACGCAGGGGAGTGATCAAGGGAGGCACAATGCCTTGCAAGCGATTGCCTGCAGTGAACAGACAAGACATATCGCGAGCGGCAGTATTGGAGGGAGATTTCATCTTGTGGGGACAGACGAAAAGCGGGGAGAGGATGAAGGCGGGATTGAGCAACAGCCCAACGGTGAACGACCGTCCACGAAGGGCGGCCGTTCACAAAATCTTGATTCGCGAATCGAACAAAGCCTCAATCCGCGAAAAGAAGGCATAACAGTCTAGACGGTCGCGCGGGCCGCCGCATCCACCGACCAGCCTTCGCGATAATTTTTGCTCAACAACGAGGTGGCTTGCTCGTCACCCGTGCAAACCATCTCCGAAGCATTGAACTTCAACTCGCGACCGCATTGATGAGCGACGGTGCCCAACAACACCGTTTCGGTCAGCGGCCCCGAATAATCAAATTGGCACAGCGGAGTGCCCTGCCCACGAATCGCTTGCATCCATTCCATGTGATGACCGACCGAGTCGGCGATCCGTGGTGCCGCCGGTTTGAAGTCCGCGAATTTGTCTTTGGGAAGCAACGTGTAACTGCCATACGTCGCGATCATCATTCCTTTGTCACCAACAAACAACACTCCGCTGCCGGGCACCGAAACACCTTCGAGTTCCTTCGGCGAACGGTCGCCGTCGTACCAAGTCAAATCCAACTCGTCATGCTTGTCGGTCGCATCGAAGTGATAACGAACCTTCAAACCCGTTGGGCAATAATCGTCCGAAGGCGGCGGGCCATCCGCGACAACACTCGATGGCAAGTGCAACCCCAATGCCCAGAACGGCAAGTCAACATAGTGGCATCCCATGTCACCGAGTGTGCCCGCACCATAAGCACGATAGCGTCGCCACGATGCGGGGTGCAAACCTGGGGTGTAATCGATCTTGGGTGCAGGGCCGAGCCACAGGTCCCAATCCACGTTGGCTGGTGCTTCCCCTTGTGGTTTCGGCAATTCGGTCGCGCCCCAGCCTTTTCCAACCCACACGTGAACTCGAGTGACGTTGCCAATCACGCCATCTTGGATCATCTCCACCACACGGCGATAGTTGGAACCCGCGTGAATCTGGGTGCCCATTTGCGTCACCACACCGGCTTTTTTGGCCGCCAACCGAATGGCGCGTGCTTCGGCAACCGTATGAGTCAAAGGCTTTTCGCAGTAGACGTTCAACCCCTGTTCAATCGCTCGCATGGTGGCCGGTGCGTGATGATGATCGGGCGTGCTGATCACCACCCCATCCAACTCCGTTTCTTCGCGAAGCATTTCGCGGTAATCGCGATACAATTTGGCTTTCGGGAATCGTTCGCCACCTGCCTTCAAGTAGTTGGCATCCACGTCACAAAGTGCGACCAAATTCTGAGATTGCACCCCAGCCACATTGGCGGCACCACGATTGGCGATCCCAATGACGGCCAAGTTCAACGGGCGATCGGGGTCAATCTCTTTCGCGGCTTTCGCCACCGGTGCACTCATGTGCGATGTCGCAGCCAGTCCCAATGTGGCCCCAGTCCACTGCATCCATTGGCGACGATCGACTGTCGCCCCCGGTTTTGGCTGTGACAGCGGGTTGGTGGCGGACGAGACGACAGAGCGGGCGGATTTCATCGGTGATCCTCGTGTGTCAAATGCATTGAGTCAGCCGGCCCGGGCACCTAGATCCAGTGCACGCCCCGTACTGAACGAGCCGACATTGTAATGTGTCATTTGAGCATCCGCGGCACTCAGTCTTGCCCCACCCCCTTGCTCTGCGACGACGGCGTCTGGACGGACATTAACACGCCACGCTGGAGTAGCACGGGTTCTTTATCGCTCCAATCCACTTGAAACGGTTCGCTGGTCGCCACCTCCGAATCGCAAATCCCCAATGCCAAACGCATCATTCGGCGGTGTTGGCGCTGGTCGTCGACCAGCGGAACGCTCCGGTCAGAAACGACCGGCAAAGCGATTTGTTCATCCCGGTGATAGCAAGCAATCCGGTGCAGCGTCACGACACGCAACCAATGCCAGGGCCGTTCCACACAAACGTGCTTGCGGCACCAACCCCAATCCGCGAAACGCAGCAACTCGTCTTCTTGAAACAAAAAGCAGCGAATGCATTCTTTGCGAACCACTTGGCGGTCTTCGCAAGTCATGCAGAACAGCCAAACTTTTCGCGGCATCGAGGACGTTGCCAACCACCCCGTCAGAATACTGGCGGCGTCATTGAGGATTTCAAACCCAACGCGACCTTCCGTGGGAACGATGGGCGCGTTCAAGGTCGTCGAACGAGCCAACTGGCGCAGGGACTCTCGTGCCGAAGGGTTGTCGTAAGCATCATCAATCGTTCGCCTCGGTGCAACGTTGCGAAACACCAACTGCACGGTTTCGTCGTCCCCCTCGACCGGCAACAGATAATGAGCCTGAAACAGCAACTCATCCGAATCACCACGGCGGAGTCGATCCAAATACTTCAGTCGCCTGCGAAACAACACCCACCAACTGATCGCAATCCCCAGCAACACGCCTGCCGCTTTCCCCAGAACCTCCGGGACCACACGCTGCCACTCCATCTCAGAGAGCCACTCCCACAACGTTTCCATTCCGACCACCCCGAATAGGCACCGACCAACATCCAACCAGAACAATCAAACTTCCCGCACAAGTTAACACAGCCTCGGCGGAACCAGGGATCCGCGTGCTCTTGATGGGACACTCGTCTATCATTGGCCCCACGCCGCTTTCCATTCAGACTCTTTCTCTGTGCCATCCCTACATGTCAGCCACGTTTCGCGTCGACGTTTCCAAAGAACAATTCATTTTCTCCGCTGCCCACTTCATCACGTTCGCAGGCGACATTTGCGAGCGCATTCATGGGCACAACTACGGTGTCCGCGTCAGCGTGGAAGGGCCTCTGGATGAGAACCGCTACGTCGTCGACTTCATCGCCCTGCGTGATGCCGTGCTGAAGCAAACGCAGGCACTCGATCACCACGTGATCCTGCCACGCGATCACGAAGAGATCTTGATCACGCAGGACGAGACCGAAACCACCGCGCGTTTTCGAGAACGACGTTGGGTCTTTCCGAACGAAGACTGCATCATCATGCCGGTGATCAACACCACGGCAGAAGAGATCGCTCGTGTGATTGCAGAAAACGTTCGCCAACAAACGCGAGAACAATTCGGCGATGCGCTGTCATCGATCGAAGTCGCTGTCGATGAAAACGCTGGCCAATGGGGCGTCTGTAGACTGCCCTGGAACGAGTGACCACGCCTCAGACCAAAGGCAATCTCGAGGGAGGCCGACCGCCGGAACGCCGGACGGTGTGTGGCACTTTCGGGATGCCGACTGAAGGCCTCAGTCGGCTACAAGACACTCCGGTACAGTCGCGCACGAAATACGATCCGAGCGAGGCCGGTTAAAACTTGTCTTTTCAGGTGCTCGATGAGACCGCACCGTCTTGCGCGACCGAATCCCCGATCGAAGGCACAACGATCTGCTTGGCAAGTTTCCCGCCCGGCACGTCGTATCGCTGATTGATTGGCACCACGACACCGCAACTGACGATGAACTGCAGCGCTTCGTCAATCGTCAGATTCAAGTCGATCGCCTCGCTCCGGCGAACACTGACCGTGAACCCAGTCATCGGCATCGGGCTGGTCGGCATCAACACGCTCAACATCGGTTCGCCAGCGGCTTCCGAAATCTCACGCATGCCATTGCCTGTCACAAATCCGAGCGACCAAATTCCGTCGCGAGGGTATTGGATCGCGACCACGCGATTGAATTCAATCTGTCGGTCATCAAACGCGAAATCCGTGATCTGCTTCACGCTTCCATAGACCTTGTTCACGATCGGAATTCGCAAAATCGTGGCGTCAAATGTCGTCACAAACCAACGCCCGATTCCGCCCGTGAACAACCGACCCAGAAAATACAGCAGCACGAAAAACACGATCAAAAAGACCGGCACGACCACCGATCGTGGCATGTACTGAAGCTGAACAAATCGGTCCCAATACGCCATCGCGTTGTTCGGTGGAACCGCATACGGACCAAACGCATCGATTTCCGAATCGACGCGTTGAACCACGTACCCAGGCAAATAACGCCGCCCGGTTGGATCAGGAACGTACGACAAACCTTTGTAGGTGAAGCCACGCTGATTGCTTTTCCCCAGCGTTCCATCCGGCGAATCATTGATGATCGCCCCTTCGGGTGGTCGCTCAAACGTCTCGCTGACTGCGGGGATCAACACAAAACGACGAATGCCTGTCTCGACCGGCAGCAACACGTAGTTTTCGATCGCGTTCCACGCCCAAATCAAAACAACGATTGTCAGCAGCGGAGGCAGAACGACCCCCAATCCGCGAACGATCGCGCGGCGGGCACCACCTTTGTGATGAGCGGAATTTTCGCTTTGGTTTTCGAGAGAGTTGTCGGTCGATTCAGTCATCGTGCGGGAAAACCGGATGAGAAGATCATTGGGACGATCGCTCGCCAAAAGGACTTCACGCCATGGAGAAGAGAAGTCGTCGTGCAATGGGACGTTGTTTCCGCCGCCGCGTCCAACCGCACGACAGACTTTAACACGGAATGCCGATCCACAAACCCGCAAACTCGCCCCAACCAACCCAATCGGCAAGGAACCATACGCTCAGCCAATCATTTTGGTGCGTCACGAATTGCTCGAGCAACCACCAGCAAATCCACTCGGGCAGCACCCGCATCCAACAACACCCGAGAGATTTCATCGGCGGTCGCCCCGGTTGTCATCACATCATCAACCAAAAGAACCGTTCGTCCCACCAGCCGTTTTCTCCAACGGCGTCGAACCTGAAACGCACCTCGCACATTTTCGCGCCGAGCCGCGTCGTCCAAGAACGCCTGCTTTTGTACCGAACGCTTGGTTTCTAACAACGATCCAAACGGGAAATTCATCTCCCGAGCAAACCGACTGGCCAACGAACCGGTCCCCACACCTCCGCGCCGAAACTGGCGCCAAAACGGGCTGGGCACATGCGTGACCACCAACGAACCTCTTGATTCTCCCTGGCGGTCTGAATCGAGAGCATCCGGTTCGCCCGCCGAGCGACGGGCGTCCCCGACACGGTAACGATCCGCCAACCGGACGGCCAATTCACGGGCAATCGCCGTGTTGCGAGGGTACTTGGCGGCAATGATCGCTTGACGCACCACCTCGTGATACCGATACACCGCTGTCGCCGACGCGAACGAAAAAGACGTTTCGCGTCGCGCACATTCAGGACAAGGCAAATCCCTTTCCGCGGACTCACTCTCGGCGGAATCCTCCTGAATCGAGCCCCAATGAACAGCGGTTTGAGGCCCAGACTCCGCAGGCCTGATCCCTGTAACTGGCCAGGCACACTGCACGCATGCGGACTGCATCGCGGGCGCCGACTGCACCAGCGAGGTCTCGCAGCGACGGCAAAAAAGGGCAAAATGCCGCCCCGAGGCAGAAGAATTCGCGCGAGTCCCCCCTGCCGCCGAAGTCCGCGACGGAGCCTGCCAAGTCAGTTCCCCGCATAACACGCAAACGGGCGGGAACAGCAGCGGCGCCAGCAATTCACCGGTGTCTTTGACACTTTCGATCAAAAAGTGAGTGCTTTTCACAAAATAACTTTGTGTTCCCGCGAACCTTCTGCTGAAATAATCCTCTAACCAGTCAGCGACATCACACCCCGCAGTGACGGGGAAGTTGCATGAAGCGTTCGGCCATGGGCATCGCCCCGTTGACCGATTCGCAATTGTAACGAATTCTGTTGTCCTTACTTTCCGTTTTTGAGCTCCATCACCGCACCGAGAAAATCGGCGCAGGGAGGATTCGATGCGTAACCTGATCTCGACTCAACGTGTTGTTCGCATTTCCCAGACCTTGGGTGCGATGCGTACGAATGCTGCCGAGACTCTGTGCGTCGTCATCCATTCCTGCTCATTGCAGTGGGAGGGCCTCGGTTATCCGGGGTCCAGCGTCCCGGAGCCTCTGGCAGCCAGTTTTGCGGCAATAAAACCCTGGCGGTTTTCTTTTGCCACAGACCAAACGTGTCACAGGCATATGCGATAAGGCCCCCAGCCTTTCCCTCGCATTGAACTGAAGCACGACGCGAAAAGTCTCTGGCACGACTGCCCCCTGGGGTCAAGCCGTTGACTTTTCGTTTGCCGCCCATCGCGTTTCGCGTCGGCAGCGCCCCGTTCGGATTCGAACCTCGCCTGCACCTTCGTCCATCGCTCACATCGATGGCAGATGTCTTCACCCCAGACTTCTGAATGACGTTGTTGCATCCAGCGAAGTGTTCTCATCCACTGACGAGGCTCGCTGATCAAGCAGATTCTTCGATCGGGTTTTCCAACTGGTTTGAAACAATTCAGCAGGCAGTCGCTTGGCTGACCTGAACAGGAAAGTATTCCCGGGATCCCGGGAGGATGGACACCATGAAGATCACACCTGATTTCACGACCACCGTTTCGCCGACTGACGGCAACGCCATCGTTCGCAACTCGCCCTCCGCATCGGCTTCCGGTCGAACGGTGGCGCAATTGGTCATCGCGGCTCAAGGCGGTGACCAACTGGCGTTCGGCGATCTGTTCGAACGCTACCGACCCGTCATCGTTGCCTTGGCAATCAGCCGAGTTCGCAACGTGCACGAAGCCGAAGAATTGACCCAAGACGTGTTCATCCACGCGATGCAACAGTTGGATCCCCTTCGCGTGC
>NZ_JBICHO010000530.1:0-5368 GCF_043100905.1 Rhodopirellula sp. JB055
GCGCAACCACTCGCAACACTTCGTCTCCCGCTCGGTGACCATGGGTGTCGTTGAACTTCTTGAAATGGTCGACATCGAGGACGGCGAGGACACCGGCTCGGGATGGACCGAGCGCGTGACGTCGAAGCAGGTGCTCGTCAAACGCACCGCGGTTGTAGATTTGTGTCAGAGCATCGGTTTGAGCTCGTTGCTCTGCCGATTGCAGTTGTTGTGATTGCTCGCGGATTTGAGCCTGAGCGTCTGCCAGTTGATTTCGCATGATCTCGTTGGCTTCCAGCATTTGCTCCACCGCATCCACAATCGTAGGCGGCGAATTGCTCAGGTCGCTTTCATGCAACGTCATGCTCAAGTTTTCGACGCGGCTTTGGTGAGCGTCCACATCCGCTGCAATCGAATGAGTGAACTGACGAACGCGATCCGCGACGGCCATCACTTTTTCCGAATCAGGAGTGTCGTCATCGACCTGGGGAATCGACGGGGCCGCGTCGGATTCCATTGCCTGTTCGCCAGCGGAAGATGTGTTGGCACCTGCAGACTTCTGAGTCGATTGTTGGGAACCATCCAGCGCGAGACCTTGATTGTAGATGGCATGCATCACCCAGCCACATGTCATTCCGGCGCCGCCACTACTGGCAGCAATGATGATATCAAGAAGCACGTTTTTGTTCCCGCAGAGGTTCTCTAAGTTGGTTTGATATAAAGAGGGACAGCGAGGCTTCATGCAGCTCGAACAACGAACGCAAGAACCCTCTTCCCGTCGGGGTTTCTCGCAAACGCCAAGGTGGAGGCTGTGTTGTTTTGACCCACCCGAATGACACTTGTGAGATTCAAATCTACGACACTCTTGGTGACGGGCGCAAAAATGTTGCCTTTCATCCCCCCTTTCGTAGGTTTCCCAGACGACATCCTCCGCAAAACCGAACCTGCGAAGTCAATGCACGCATTTTCAGCGGATGCAATTGGCTTGAGAGAAAAAGCGTGTGGGCCGCCAATTGAACCGCTGCCGTGGCCTATTGTTCCTGGGTTGCCTGCTTTGACAGGTTGCCTGCGGCTGATCGCGATAAAATTGTCAAATTGCCGTGGCCCGAATTGCGAACATCGGCAAAATTAAAGGGTGGACGGTGTTTGCATGGGAAAACCTGTCCAGGCCATTCTTAAACACCTAAATGGAATTGGGACATTGATGCAATCGACCACGCAGACCAGCGACGCCGCTCCTTCTCTCTCCACCGCTTCCACCGATTTTGTTGACTCTGGCAGTCGCGTCTCAGGCAACGAAGTCACTGCCGCGATCAAAGCGTTGGCAGACAGCAGTGTCGCTGAATTGCGATTCTTGCGTGTCGACGAAAGCGAGAGCGAAATCTGCCTGACCGGCCGAGTTCGTAGCTTCTATCACAAACAACTTGCACAAGAAGCCATTCGTCCCGTTGCCGAAGGACGGCTTGTCGTCAATCGAGTGGATGTTTGCATGGGCTCCTGATCAGCGTTCAGGCTGAACCCGAATTTCTTGGTGTTTTTTGGGTGCGCGGCGACTCGTTCTACGCGGTGTTTCGCTCTCAGCTCAGGGCCGCGTCCTTTGAGTTTCGCCATTTTGCTGGGCTTCTTCGAAGCCCGGCGATTCACCTCAGAGGTTTTCTTCTCACTCTCATTCTGCGGAGAGTCGTTCCGCCAGCTTACCGGTTGAGAACGCATCGCTGAAATATTGGCGATACTCGGACTCCGTCGAGGGGAACAGCGTCTCGAACGCGGCTTTGCCTCCGGCACCATGTTGGAAGCGGCGTTTGGGATTGATCGGCATAGCAGTGCCGGTGACCGCTTTCACTCCTGCGCCCACGATCTGACCCTTCAACGCGTACAGCTTCTCGTGGTCCCAATCGGTCATCTCGATGAACGGCGTGCCTTCGGCGACCTCAATCACGTCGGGCAACGCCATCGGGCTGAATCCATGAAATCCCAAGCGTCGTGCCGGTGCGCTGGTGCGGACGTGCCCGCGACTTTGCCCACCGCTGTAAACCAGGGAATGCTTCACCGCGTCCACGCCCCAACCTTCCTGGTACAGCATCTGGTTGTTCAGAACACTGCGGATGGTTAGCTCTGGGTTTTCCTCAATGGGATAGTCTTTGAAGTTCTCGTCGCCACCGTCGCCATCGACCAAGTATTTCCAATCTGGATAACGATCGCGGATGCCCTGGCAAAGTGCCAATCCCATCGTGGCGCTTTGAATGTCCAGCGGTTTGTAGTCCTCGGTGACTTCGATCGCCGAACGCCAATCGATGCGAGACGTCTCGACCGTGATGACTTCCAGCAACATCGGCATCCCGATCGTTTCCAAGAAGTCACTCGCTTGGGCAAAGTCGGTTTCGCTAGAACTGGCGTTGTCTTGCACTGAAAGCACAAACGCTTTCAATCGTTGAGGCGTCTGGCCGCGTTGCTTCAAGGCATGGATCATCGCCATCAGAACCGCACCGCTGTCGATCCCACCGCTGAACATCACGCCGATCGTCGCGTCGACTACGATGTTGTCCAACCAGTCCGAACACGCTTGCACGATTCGTTCGATGTACCGCGTTCCAATCGTCTCGACACTGGCCGGCAACGTGTTGGATGGCGGGTCAAAGAAACGATGCAGCGTGGGGTTGGGATCCGGGCAACCCGTCAGTTGCAGTTTCATCACATGGTGAGCGGGAACCATTCGCGTGTAAGACGGATGGAACTGATCCTCCAGCCCTTCTGTTTTGAGTTGTTCAAAGATTTCGTCGATTCGTTCTGCCACGATCAGACAGGGCCCCGCCGCGCGTTTGGCAAGGAAGTATCGCATCGGTCGTCCGATCGAACGAGCCATGTGAACGGTCTTGCCCTCGGCTTGCAAAATCGCGAATTGCCCACGGATTTTTCCAACCGCTTCGGCATCCCCGCTCCGCACGGCTGCCTCTGCCGCTTCCCGTGTGGTGCCCAGCAAGATATCGCCGCTGGGATCCAATAAGTTCACGATGCGTTCGATGACCGGGGGCGCGTTCATAGAGAAATTTCCGCGAGTGTTGAGGGAGGACATAGAGAAGGGGGCAAGCGTCAGACGCGATCAAGCGAAGGCTTTGCCTACCAGACGTTCGTACCCTTCACGATAGCGGTCCGCGGTTTGGCGGGCGATCGATTCCGGCAGCGGTGGCGGAGGGCTATTGCGATCCCAATCCGACGATTGCAGGTATTCGCGAACGAACTGCTTGTCGAATGATCGCTGCGAGTGGCCTGGTTCGTACTCATCGGCAGCCCAGAACCGTGAACTGTCCGGGGTCAAAACTTCATCGATCAAAATCAGTTGATCATCGACGACGCCGAACTCGAACTTGGTGTCTGCAATCAACAGGCCGCGTTCGGCAGCGATCTTCAAGGCGTCCTGATAAATTGCCAAGCTCATTCGCCGCAGTTGACTGGATTGTTCCTCGCCCAGCGATTGGCGCATGACTTCGTAGGAAACGTTTTCGTCGTGGCCTTCTTCGGCTTTGGTCGCTGGTGTGAAGATCGCTTCGCTGAGTTGGTCACACTGCTTCAGGTCCGCTGGCAAGGCGACTCCGCAAACTTCGCCCGTGGCCTGGTATTCCTTCCATCCGCTGCCCTCGAGGTAACCTCGGACGACACATTCGAACGGCACGACGGAGGCTTTTCGGGTGACCATGATGCGACCTTCCAGCGGCTTCGGGTCGACCTTGGCAGCAACCTCTTCCGGGACATCGGTGCTGATCAAGTGATGCGAGATTGGTTGGTCAGCGTTGGGACCGCCCGCGTTTTGGCCGATGCGGCCCGCGTCGATCTGCTCAAACCAGAACCGGCTCATCGCGGTCAGCAAGCGACCTTTCTCGGGAATGCCGGTTGGCAAAATGAAGTCGAACGCGCTGATCCGATCGCTGCTGACGATCAGCAATCGATCGCCCAGATCGTAGACGTCACGGACCTTGCCTTGGCGGCGAGGGAATGGCAAATCGGTACTCAGCAGAGCCCCGGCGGCATCGAATTGATAGTTGTCGTTCATGCCGCAAATGGTCGCACACCGACCGAGTGCCGACAAGCATCACCCGCTGAAGCTTCGCTTTCGATTTCCATCCGTCGCGGAAGTCGTCAAACCGTAGCGGAAGTCGCCAAGACTTTCGGCAAGTCCAAACGTGCTTCCCGGGACTGCGCCAGCACACCAACGCCGATCAGAATCGGCGAGTCAAGACGAAGCGAGAGACCAAGGGGTGGGATGGCGATCCGCGACCGAAGTCACTTGGGTGCGATCATGCAGATCATTCGACGCCCGTGCTGTTGGGGTTTGGTTTCCACCTTGCCCACTTCGCTGAGGATCTCGATGACCTGCTCCATGACCTTGCGGCCTTCTTCGATGTGGGCCATTTCACGACCGCGGAACAGAACGCTGACTTGGACCTTGTCCTTGTGTTCCAAGAATTTCTCGGCTTGGCGAACCTTGGTGCGAATGTCTTCGTCACCGGTTTTGGGTCGCAAGCGGATTTCCTTCGTCTTGGTATGGGACGAGCCGCTGTTCTTTTTCTTGTTTTTGTCGTACTTGAATTTGCCGTAATCCATGATTCGACAAACCGGTGGACGCTCTCCAGGAGCCACTTCCACCAAATCCAGTCCCGCGTCGCGAGCACGCTCCAGTGCCTGCTCGGTGGGAATGATTCCTAACTGTTCGCCCTCTTCGCTGACAACTCGTACCGGAGTGATACGGATTTGAGAGTTGATACGAGTTGAGTCGCGATTTTCCGGTTGTACGTTTCTGCGTGCCAATGCCACTAAAGCAATCTTCTCCGGCCGGGAGGCGTTCCGGCGCAAGTGGAAATCAAATCGATGAGAACGAATGTGTGCTCACCGCAGCGGGCGGACGTGCCGTCCAGTCAAAAGCCGCTGCCCAAACATAGGTTAGTCAGCCTGACCAGTGGGGGAGGGATTCCTGAAAATCGCTCCAACCGCGTCAACCCCAATTTTCCCAAAGTATCCAGGGGTGGGTCCGCAGCCGTCAACAGCGAAATGGCGAAATCTTTGTGTTTTCGCCAATCCGTCATACTTTTGGGATGATTTCGGCTCCGATCTTGGAACTGGAACAGGCGAAGGGTGCCAAACCGACCGAGATCGGATTTTGCCGGTTCGGGGTGGCTTGACGAATCGTCAGGGTCATCCCAAACTGTGCGACCGCTTTGGGAACGCCGGCACTGGATTTTGTCCCCCAGACAGCCGAATTCCTAACAAAGTCCCCCGCCAGACAGGCGGGAACCCTCAGGGTCAGCGATTCGGATGATGTCCCTATCCGACCCCGACGGGCGATTAGCTCAGTTGGTTAGAGCGCCACGTTGACATCGTGGAGGTCAGAGATTCG
>NZ_JBICHO010000531.1:0-4409 GCF_043100905.1 Rhodopirellula sp. JB055
CCGATGCTGACCGCCGCGGACGTGCCGTGGCCAAGAAGCTGAAGGCAGAAATCGAGCGGCACATGTTCGAAGTGGCCGTGCAAGCGGCAATCGGCAGCCGCGTGATCGCTCGTGAGACCGTGCCCGCGATGCGAAAGAACGTGACGGCCAAGTGCTACGGCGGTGACATCACGCGAAAACGCAAGTTGCTGCAGAAGCAGAAGGAAGGCAAGAAGCGAATGAAGGCGGTCGGCAACGTCGAGATCAGCCAGAAGGCGTTCATGGCGGTTCTGACGGACGGCGAGTAAGACGGCTCGTCCGGTTCATACTGCACTCGCCTGCGCACGGTGAAATCGTGCATCTTCGGGGCAGGGCCGTCGATCTTGAGTTCCACGCGTGAAACTGTTGTCTGGAAACTTTCCGAGCGAATTTCCGGAATGACCCGCAAGATCGGAACAGTTTGACACGATACAGGTACTACGCAAATGAATGATCCTCTGCGGATCAGTTCGGTTGCGGATTTGCCAAGTCGGAAACCAAGGAAGGTTGCTCGGATGACCAGCAAGATGACCACAACATTCACACGATTCGGGACGTTGTGCCTGCTCACCATGGTGGTGATCACGAGCACAGGTTGCTATGGCCTGGGCGGCAGCAACTACAACTTGGGGATCCTCGGATTCCCAATTCCTGTGAGCCCGTATTACCAGCACAAGCAAGAAGAGAAGTTCCACAACAAGGAACGCTATGACCGGGTGCCAATTCTAGGCCCCACCACGTCAGGCGGACCGCCAATCGCATTGGATCCACCGAGCGATGACGAAGTGATGCAAGCCCTCGAGCAGGCTCGTCCTGTTCAAGGTGGCATTCCGTTGATCTGGGAAAAGCAACGTAATGACGTGCGGATCATCAAGGAGAAGATCGCGGATTACATCGATCCGCCTCGCTTCTACCCGCTGATCGGACCGGCTCAGTTGCACCACGCTCACTACAAGTGCACGATTTACTTTGACGAGTCGACCATTGTCGGCTACCCCGTGCCGCACACCCTGCGTGACCGCGAAGCGATTGAGGTCGTCTACATCGACCACAACCACTTCCACATGGTGGGTGACGTCGAGCCCTACACGACTCCTAACTTGTAGGAGTTGGGGGCCCGGAACTGACCTTCCGGCTGGCAATCACACTGAACAAACGCAACGGTCCGATGAGCCATTGAGCTCACCGGGCCGTTTCTTCGTTCAAGCCCGACATCTTTCCCACACCGCACGGTTTCCCCACGCGATGCGTCTGACTCGTGTTGGCATTGAGAAACCAGAAAAGAAGACGGGGAATCTTCCCGGAGATGGGGTCGGCGGGTTAGCGTATGCGGACTGAAATCACGTCCCGCTCCTCGCGAATCCCTGCACATGAATTCTGACGAAAACCCCTCTTTGACCAGTGACTCGCCACGATTCGACGCCGACGATTTGGGCACGCCCGATTCAGTGGAATCGAACCCCACGGCCACCACGGACGTTTACGAAGACGTGCCGGATGATGAGCCAACGGGCGAATCGGCTGTTGCCGCTGAGCCGGCCACCGAGACCCTGACCGCGGAAACGCTGAACGAAGACGTTTCGGAACTGGCTGACGACGTCGAAGAGCTTTCCGACGAAGTCAATCAATTCGCGGTTTCAGCGGTTGCCGCGACTGACGCACCCGCGGAACCCAACGACCAGGATCTGTCGCCAGAGTTGTTGGCTCTGCAACAGCCCTTCGTCGGACGATGGAACGGCTTGGTCAGCACAACGAACTGGGAAAAAGGACGCATTATCAGCCAATGGCGAGCGGCTTTGATCGAAGCTGGTGCTCCTTCGACGGAATATTCTGACGAAGCTTGGGCTTCTCGTGTTGGAGGTGTCACGGCACCCCACGTGGGGCGTTTGCGTCGTGTCTTTGATCGCTTTGCCGAGGATCAGCCGAAGTACGAAGGTTTGTACTGGTCGCATTTCCTGGCCGCGTTGGATTGGGACGATGCCGCCCTATGGTTGCAGGGGGCCGTCGAAGAGAAGTGGTCGGTTTCCAACATGCGGGACAAACGTTGGAAGGCCAACGGCGAAGTCGAATCGCAGCGTCCCACGGCCAGCCAGGTGATGGATGTCGATCTGGATGAAGACCAACCGGAATTGGCCGACGCGAATCTGGGAACCGCGCCCGCCCAAGGCGACGACACGACGCGAGATTACGACGGCGACACCGATGGCGTTCAGGGCCCAACTTACGAGGGGCCTGATTTCGGCGAGGAAGAAGAGCTGAACAAGCTCGGAGAGTCCGGACGCGAAGAAGGCGAAGCCGGTTTGGCGACCGAAACGCCTCCGTCACCTTTGCAACCGTTCGCTGGTTTGCCAGAATTGCCGGATGACCTCAGCGACGTCGTGGAACAACTCAAGTTGTCGATCTTGCGGCACAAGTCCGCTGGGTTCAACGACGTGTCTCCCGACGTGATTCGCCGCTACCTCGAAGCGGTTGCACTCCTGATTGAATCGTAGCCATCGAAACGACTTCCCAAACCGCCAGTGAAACTGTTTCCCATTCCGTTGCTCCTGACCTTGCGTCGGGGCAGCGGATTTTAGTTGGGATCTGCACCTACAACGAAGCCGCCAACGTCAAAACAATGTTGGCAAAAATTGGCGAGGCTCTGCCTGAGGCGGTGTGTTTGGTGGTCGACGATGACTCCCCCGATGGAACGGCGGAGATCGCACGACGCTACGCGGAGGAAAGCGGGGCCGATGAACGGATCCAGGTGAAGGTTCGCCAAGACGAACGTGGACTGGGCGGCGCCATCCGTGCTGCGATGCAGGTGGCAATCGATGGTGACTACGATCTGTTTTGCAACATGGACGCGGATCTCAGCCACGATCCTGCGGATTTGCCGCGGTTGGTGGCGACGTGTGTGGAAAAGAACGCGGACGTTGTGGTTGGTTCACGCTACGTGGAAGGCGGCGCGATTGTCGGTTGGCCTTGGCGTCGGAAAGTGATGAGCGGACTGATCAACGGGTTCACTCGAACGCTGTTGCGATTGCCGGTGCGTGATGCCAGCGGTTCGTACCGTTGTTACCGAGTGAGTTGCCTGGCGGGATTGGATCCGCCTCGCAATCCCAGCGACGGCTACGCGTTCATTCAGGAAGTCTTGCTGCGACTGCATCGTGATGGAGCCAAGTGTTTGGAGGTTCCGATCACGTTCACGGAACGAGTTCACGGGACCAGCAAGTTGAATTTGCGAGAAGCGGTTCGCAGCAGTCTGACCGTGTTCCGATTGCTGGCAGCACGGTAGGGCGACGTTGGGTTGCGTAGGCCATGTTGCATGGCAACGGTGATTAGGGGCATCGTTCGCGTTTTGGGCTGGTTGGAAGTGGTGTGTGAGTTGGACCGCCGCGATCGCCAGGTGGAACCTGGCCTACCGACTGACCGTGTTCCGATTCTTGGCAACGCGATAGTTCGAGATGGGGCGCCGTAGCCGGATTCGCCAGAATTCGGATGGGGATTCTCTTATCACGCTTTGCTTGTGACAACCGCTCGAGCGGCTCGGCGGCCGTGGTCGAAGGCTTCTTCGAACAAGGCGACGGCGCTGAGATCCGATGCGGCGAAGTGGATGTTGCCGATCGGTAGACGAGCCGCTTTGAGTTGCGGGGTGGAGAGACTGCCGACGGTGGGCTGGATCATCGCGTGGCCCCAGACCATCACATCCATGGTTTGGATATGTTGGCGAATGTCGGGGTGCATGATTTCGAGATCGCTGCATACGACTTCGGCGGCTTCTTCCCAAGTCAGGCTTAGTAATTCTGTGCGGGTGAGGGTCGCGTTGTCGCCGGTCAGAGCTTGGTACCAAGTGATCACCGTGCCACCATGATCGCGTCCGGTTTGGTGGCCTGCGTTGACGTATCCCAACGACGACGATTGATAGCGAACGTTGTCCCAGCACATCCAAGATTGGTGGTCTTTCGGTCGGTCTTTTAAAACAATGTTCGCGACCAACCAACTGCCGTACTGAAACGACCTCGCCAGGTTGATTCGTTCTTGCTTGACCTCCCCCAAAGATTCATCCAACAGACGACAGGAGACGAATTGTGGGACGGCGAGAATGACGGACTCGGCGGTGATCTTGAATGGCTGCTGCGTTTGGGTGTCGATCGCGTGAAGGGTTTGAAGGCCAGGTTCAGCTTCAGTCATGGCAAGGACCGCTCGATTCGTTTCCATGCGATCTCCGATGCGTGTGGCCAATTGGTCGACCAAGAACCCGTTGCCTTCGGGCCACGTCAGTACCGGCGCGGAATCAGTCGATTGCGATGGATCGCTCAATCTCGCCGCGAAGTAGAAGATCCCAGCCCAGGCACTCGTTTGATCGGAACGCAATCCATAGTCGTCGCGGCAGGAGTGGTCCACCAACC
>NZ_JBICHO010000532.1:0-6272 GCF_043100905.1 Rhodopirellula sp. JB055
AAGAACTGCGGATGTTGGATCTGCTCCAGTTCAAACATCCAGTCGATTCGATGACCGCAGTGGCAACCGCCGAACAATTGGTCGCGGCTCAACAAGCGATACGGTCCGTTCACGTTGACCCGCGAGTCCGCCACTACTTGCTTCAAATCGTTCACCAAACTCGGCACAACGAAAACTTGGCTCTCGGAGGCAGCCCCCGTGCGACGATTGCCTTGTTCCGATGCAGCCAAGCGATGGCAGCGATTCGCGGACGAACGTTCGTGACCCCCGACGACGTCAAGAAAATCATCGCCCCCGTGATGAACCACCGCTTGATCCTTCGACCGGAAAGTCGCTTGCGAAAGCTAACCACCGAAAAAGTCCTGGAAGAGATCCTCAGCGAAATCGCGGTGCCCACGATCTCATCATGACGGACCACGGCAACGCTGCGGAATCACGATCCGATCCGCCCGCTCCATCGCGTTGGATGACCATCATCGCCGTCTGCGCGATCGTTGTTTTCCTAGGCATGGTCGCGGGCGCTGGATTGTGGATGACCGCCGCGATCACCGTGGCCGCGGTCGTCGCCATTGGCAACTGGGTCGCCACCCAGTGGTCCGCAGGAGTCGTTGCCGTTCGTTTGGACTCTCCCGAAGAAGGCCGCGATCTCGAGGTCGTGATTGGATCCTTGGTTCCCGTCACGGTCGAAGTCACCAATCAAGGCAAGCTGCCTGTTGCCTGGGTCCTCGCTGAAGACTTGATCCCTCGCGGCGCGACAAGGCAAGCCCGCCAGGCAGACGGCATGGCACTCGATCCACGAACCACGCCGCTGCCCGTCGAAGGAGCCCGTTTGGCCGTCATGGCACTTTTGCCCGGCCAATCCAAACGCATCGAGTACTCGGTGCGCTGCCAACGTCGAGGCTATTTCCAGATCGGTCCAACCGTATTGGAAACCGGAGACCCTGTCGGGATGTTTCGACGCTATCGATTGGGCGCTCGCCCGATGTTCGTGACCGTGCTTCCCAAAGTCAAACTGCTGTCGACCTACGAAATTGGATCCCGTCGTCCGATCGGCGAAATCAAAATCCGAGCCTCTTCGATGACTGATCCCACCCGGCTCAGAGGCATCCGGCAATGGCAGATCGGAGATCCGCTCCGCAGCGTTCACTGGGCCGCAACCGCGCGAACCGGCATCCTGCATAGCAAGGTCTACGAGCCCTCCTCGGTCGCCGGTGCGACGCTCATCCTGGATCTGCACGTCGACACCAATCCCGATCAACACGAACCGCTACGCACCGATTTGACGATCACCACCGCAGCCACGATCGCTGCGGCCCTGCACGATGCTGGCGAACCCTTCGGGTTGGCCACCAACGGTCGCGACGCCGCCGACCGAATCCGAACCGAAGGTTTTCGCGGTGACCACCGTGTACGAGATGCTTCCGTCAAAGCGGCTTCGCTCAAACAACTCAATGAACGGTTGCGACCAGTGCTCGTCGACGTGGATCGCGGACCGGTTCACCTCAAAGAGATGTTCCGAACCCTCGCTCGCTTGGAACGAACCGACGGCTTGACGCTGGCGGAGTTCTTGGTGGAAACGGAATCACAACTTTCCAGCGAAACAACCATGTTGGTGATGCTGCAACAAGCCACCGAAGCAGACATCGCCGCGTTAGTTGGCCTGTCGCGTCGCGGTTGGGCCATCGCTGTCATCATCAACACACTCGACATCGATCGCTACTCACGCATGGCGGGCCCACTGTTGGCCGAACGCATTCACGTCAGCCACTTGCAAACCGAAGACAGCATCATGGACGTGTGCCGCGCTCAAATGGCCCGCTGATCCGTCAGGTCATCGCTCACTGACCTGAATGCCGACAAGCAGTTGACTCCATAGACCATTTTCAACACGCAACAAAACGAACCAAATCACCCGCCGCTCTATAGCCTTTGCTTTGAACGCGGAATTTGAACCAATCCATCCGACTGATGCGCCGTCAACTTCCGATCGGACATGCGCAATGTCGTCGATTCCGCCGAACAAGTGTTGAAGTTTCGATCGCGTAAGAATACGTTTTGATTGAGACTTGCCCCGCCCATCCATGGTCGATGGAAGGCAAAGCCTCTCCTGCCCACGCCACCCTACCTCCCCATCGGCGATGTCGAACGAAGTCTGCATCAGCGATCAAGATGCTTCCTCTTGCCTGGTGATTTCATCCACATCGCAAGGCCCCGCCTCTCCATCCGGCTCCCCACCGTCAAAATCGATGAAAACAAAGTCGTTCTCTACTGGCAACACTCACCTTCTGATTGCCCTGGCATTCCTCTTCGCAGTTGCCAATCAATCATCCTCATCGTCGATTGTTTTCGCTGCCGAACCTCCCGAGCAACTCACCGAGTTCCTGGAACTCAACTGCACCTACTGCCATGACTCCTCGACACGAGAAGGTGACCTGGACCTTGAAACGCTGGCGTTGGAATTAACCGACCCCGACAACTTTCATCTTTGGGAACGCGTTTTCGATCGAATTCACGCCGGAGAAATGCCACCGGAAGAAGACCTCGATCCAGCAGAGTCCCAACCATTCTTGGCGAAGCTCCACGGAATCCTCAACGATGCCGACAACCAACGCATCACCACAGAAGGCCGTGTGCTCGCCCGACGCCTGACGCGCACTCAGTACGAACGCGACGTTTGCGACTTGCTTGCGATCGATGTTCCGCTGCGCGAGTTCCTTCCCGCGGAATCTCTCGCCGATGGTTTCGACACGGTCTCCAGCAGCCAACAAGTTTCTGACCACTCTTTGGCCGCCTACCTCGATGCCGCTGACTTCGCTCTTCAAACGGCCTTCGATCGATTGCTCGCCACCGATCTGTCCGGCGATGAATCACTCAAGACAATTCACCTGGATTGGACGCAGCTTCGCCGAAACGAAAAACGAACAAACCGGGAACCAGAAGGACGCCCCAATCACAAAGACATCGTCTCATGGTCCAGCAGCCAAAACTTCTACGGACGAATGCCAGCAACGTCCGTCCCTGAAACGGGACGTTACCGAATTCGAGTGAAAGCCCACGCAGTCAACACGCCCAAGATCGGTCGTGTCTGGTGCAGCGTCAACAGTGGCGTGTGCTCCGGCAAAGCGTCGACGATGTACTGGATCGGAAGCATCGAAGCAACCGACGAAACTCAGGTTTACGAATTCGAAGCCTGGATTCGCGAAGGCCACATGTTGCAGATTGTCCCCAACGACCACGGCATCCGCCGGGTTGCAGCCAAAGCCGTGGATTCCAAACCCGGCGTGGTCGAGGACATGGGTGTCGCGGGAATCGCAATTGAGTGGATTGAGCTGGATCGAATCGAAGGCGACCGCGATGAAATTCGTCACGCCTTGATCGGTGACCTCGAACTTCGTTCCATCGAACCGACCAACAAACGTTCCAAGCAACGCTTCAAGATTGTCTCATCGGCTCCCAAACGAGACCTCAAAAAACGCATCCATGCTTTTGCTGAAAAGGCATTCCGCCAAGAACTCACCGCCGAAGAACTTCAGCCCTACTTTGAATTCGCCGAGGCCAAACGCCAAGACAGCCGGTCCCTGCAGGATGCACTGCGGGCTGGCTACCGCACTGTCCTTTGCTCCTCCCGCTTCCTTTACTTTGACGAATCCCCTGGCGAACTATCCAATGCCGCGGTCGCGAATCGACTCAGCCATTTCTTGTGGGGCCGCGCTCCCGATGAGGAACTTCGACAACTCGCTGAAACCGGCCAACTCAAGAAACCCGATGTCTTGCGTGCCCAAACCGAACGCTTGCTCAACGATTCACGCTCGCAAGTTGCAATCGATGAATTCACCAACCAGTGGTTGCAACTCTACGAACTTGAAAGCACCACGCCGGACGGCAAACTTTACCCCGAATACGATCTCATCTTGCATCGTTCGCTGCCTGAAGAAACCCAAGCGTTCGTCGCCGATTTGATTCAACGTGACCTTCCGGTGACTCATTTGGTTGACTCCGATTACACATTCCTGAACCAGCGTTTGGCAAGGCACTACCAAGTGGATTGGCCAGGCGGAACAGGTCTGAAACGTGTTCCCTTGGACCCAAATTCCAACCGGGGCGGCATCATCTCTCAAGCCAGCATTCTGAAAGTCACCGCCAACGGAACCACCACCTCACCCATCATCCGTGGCGTTTGGATGCTGGAAAAAATCATGGGCGAACACGTCCCACCGCCACCTGCCAACGTGCCCGCCGTGGAACCCGATATTCGCGGTGCAACTTCCATCCGCGATCAACTCGACAAACATCGCAACCTGGAGATGTGCGCTTCCTGCCACGTGAAAATCGATCCTCCTGGTTTTGCATTGGAAAGCTACGACGTGATCGGTGGCTGGCGAGACCGTTACCGCGCCGCCGCTCCCAACAAAGGAAAACGCTGGGTCCCTGGGTTGCCAGTTGACCCCAGCCACGAATTCGTCACCGGCGAATCCTTCGAAAATGTCACGGGACTGAAGTCGATGCTGCTGCAGCGTCCCGAGCAACTGGCAAAGAACATGGCATCTCAGTTCGTGACCTATGCCACCGGTGCTTCCCCAACCTTCGCTGATCGAGACGAATTGAAACGCATCGTCCAAGCCGCAAAAGCCAATGACTACGGAGTTCGCTCATTGGTCCATGAAGTCATCCAAAGCCCTCTGTTTCTCAGCAAATAGCCAGCGTCACCGCCACGCCCGGACGCACCGTTTCCTCACAACTCATTCGAACCTCCACGCCTTCTGGTTGCCGCGATGAAAATCAAACCTTTTGTAACCAACCAATCCTTGTCACGCCGAACCGTCTTGCGCGGCGCGGGCATCACCATGGCGCTGCCTTGGCTCGACTCAATGGTCCCAGCCTTCGGTCGCGAAGCGAGTTCGGACGCCAACCCTCCGCGGCGGTTTGTCGGCATCAGCAACGCTCTCGGCTTTCACGCTCCATTCTTGTTTCCCGAAAAGAGCGGGCATGACTATGAAACCACGCGATACTTGAAACCGATCGAAGACCTTCGCGATCAATTCACGATCATTTCAGGCGCGTCCCACCCCGGCGTCGGCGGCGGCCACAAAGCCGAACCGTGCATCCTGTCCGCCGCCCCCTACAGCGGATCCAATTTTCGCAACACGATCTCACTCGATCAATTGATGGCCCGAGAACTTGGCGGGGCAACTCGGTTCCCTTCGTTGACGCTCAGCTCCAACGGCACAACGGGCACGTCATACACCGCGAATGGATCAATGATCCCGCCGATCAATTCACCGCAAGAACTATTCGCACAACTGTTCATTGACGACAGCCCCGCGGCACGACGCGCTCAAAAGCAACGCATCCTGGAAGGTCGCAGCATCATGGACCTCGTCGCCGCAGAAGCCAAATCAGTGCAGCGCCGACTCGGACCTTCCGACCGCGAAAAATTGGATGCGTACTTCACCAGCGTTCGCGATTTGGAACGTCGGCTGGACATGAACCAGGGTTGGGCGGAACGTCCCAAACCCAAAGTCAACAGAAAAGCCCCCGCACCAGTTTCGGACAACAGTCATACGATCGCAAAACAATCCGCGATGCACGACGTGATCTACCTCGCCATCCAAACCGACAGCACCCGATTCATCACCATGCACACCGATGGTGGCGGCGAACGCGTTCCCTTAGAAGGCGTTGACCAGGGATATCACCAACTCAGTCACCACGGTCGCGACGAAGAAAAGATCACGCAACTTGGAATCATCGAAGAAGCCCAAATGCAATCCTGGGGCAACCTCGTCAGGCGGCTACACGAAACCCAAGAAGGCAACGGGAACCTGCTCGATCACACCATGTTGTTGCTGACGTCCAACCTCGGCAACGCGTCGTCCCACGACACCAAAAACATGCCAGTGGTTGTCGCCGGTGGAGGATTCCGCCACGGACAACACCTCGCGTTCGATCGAACCAACAACTACCCGCTGCCAAATCTCTACACGTCGATGCTGCAACGCCTCGGCATGGAAGTCGACACCTTCGCAAGTGCCACCGGCACCATGCGAGGCCTCGATTTGGTTTAACTTCCTAGCGGAGAGACGCAAGCCGCCCGGTCCGCCACCGAAACGCTCGCGTCCGACCACGATGACCTGCCGCCACCAAAAAGATCATTCAGCACTCATTGCAAATACTGATGCACGCAGGTGATCGCTAGCGCCCCGTCGCCGACCGCGAAAGCACACCGTTTGGTCGTTCCGCTGCGGACATCACCGCACGCAAATACGCCGGGG
>NZ_JBICHO010000533.1:0-14668 GCF_043100905.1 Rhodopirellula sp. JB055
GTCAACTCAACTTCTGGATGCCGATGCCACTTCACCGGCGATTGCAACGACGCGCGATTGAAGCATCGAAACGATTGACCGCCGTCGGGAACCAGTTTTTCGTAAGAGGCTTTCATGGGATGCGAATGATGAGGCGACGACTGGCTGTTCAGTTTCCACGGAAGAATCAGTGCTGTGAACGCAGTCGAAAGAACTGGATCGACAACTCGTTGCCGCGAATTGCCGCCTTCGAACGGCGTCTCTCGAAACAGCTATTCAGGTTACCTCGGGTATGTCAGCCCGATGATGTCTGACGACTTGCTTCGCATCGTTCAAAGGGGCGCACAAAAAGTATCACTTCTTGGAAAAATGCGCGAACTTTCATATTCAAACCCACTGACGCGCAAATAAAGTACCACAAATGGGCAACCGGCGTGGAGAAACGCGTTTGGCAACTCAGCAGAATGGTCGGCGACGAACCGCATCCCGCAACTGTGAGTCACCCCGACATGTCGATCAGCTCTTCCATTCCAGACCGAAAAGTGGCCCTCGCCTTCATGGCACATCCCGACGATGCGGAGATCAGTTGCGGCGGCACATTGATTCGATTGCAAGAATCAGGATGGGATGTCCACATCGTTTCGGTGACTGCCGGCGACTGCGGGTCGATGAACATGGATCCGGAAGAAACCGCCCGCACTCGTATTCTCGAAGGCACCAATGCAGCCAACTTGATTGGCGCGACCTTTCACACCTTGGGTGAACCGGATGGACGAGTCGTCTACGACCGTCAATCACTGCAAAAATCAATCGACCTGTTTCGACGCATCGCTCCAACGCTCGTGATCACGATGCCAATGTCGGATTACCACGCCGATCACGAGGTGTCTGGGCAACTTGGTCGAGCGGCTAGTTTCGTCTATGCCGCTCCCAACGCTTCGACCGAACCGTTGATCGATGGATCCAGTGTTCCCTACCTGTACTACACCGACGGACACGACGGGCAAGATCGAATGGGCACCCCGATTACGCCAACCACCTCTGTCGACATCAGCGAGCAACTCGAAACCAAAACGAAGATGCTTGCTTGTCACGAAAGCCAACTGGAATGGCTGCGATCGCACAACGGCATCAATGAATACTTGTCCGCAATGCAGGCACACAGCCACGCTCGCGGTACCGACATCGGAACGGACGCGGCCGAAGCCTTTGTGCAACATCGCGGGCACGGTCATCCGGTTGAAGATTTGCTGGCGACTCTCTTCCCGATCCAACATTCATCCCATTCGCCCGACTCTGCAATGCAAGCGACCAACTCATGAGTAGTACCTTGGATAGCCCCACGCCGCTCAAACACACGATCGAGTCCTCTCAGGGACTGTCCGTTCTAAAACTTTCCGATGCCGCCGTAGCCAGTAAACGTGTGGCAAGGGAAATCGGAGCACTGATTCGTCAACGAGCGTCCGAGAATCGGAACTGCGTGCTGGGATTGGCGACTGGCTCAACCCCGATCCGTGTCTATCGGGAATTGGTGCGAATGCACCGCGAAGAGGGACTGTCGTTCCACAATGTGATCACGTTCAACTTGGACGAGTACTTTCCCATTCAACCCAATGCGGCACAAAGTTACGTTCGTTTCATGAACGAACAGTTGTTTGACCACATCGATATTGTACGAACCAATATTCACATCCCCAACGGAACGATTGAACTGGAAGCGGTTCCGGGATACTGCCGCGACTACGATGAACTGATCGCGACCACCGGCGGCATCGATTTGCAACTGCTTGGCATCGGTCGCACCGGCCACATCGGATTCAATGAACCAGGTGCCACACGAGACACACGCACACGACTGGTCAAACTGGACACACTCACACGCGTCGATGCGGTCAAAGATTTCGGAGGGATGGACCAAGTCCCACTGCTCGCGATCACGATGGGAGTCGACTCGATCCTGCAATCCAGCCGCATTCGATTGCTGGCCTTTGGCGAACACAAAGCCGACATCGTCCAGCGTTCGATCGAGGGGCCAATCACTTCCACGATCCCAGCCTCTTATTTGAAGACGCATCGCGACGTGCAGTATCTACTCGACGACGCGGCTGCGGAATGCTTGTCGCCATCTACCCTTGGAGAAACCCCGCAATGAGTGCGACCAAAGAAACCTCCCCCCAATCACGCGTCCGAATTCTGTGCGTGGGCGCCGGCAACATGGGACGATCCCATGCATTGGCATATCAAGCGATCGACGGTTTTGAAATCGTTGGCATTTGCACTCGGTCCGCAGAATCGGGAGCCAAACTGAACGAAGAACTTGGCAGCGACTACCCGACCTACCAAGACTTTGACGAAGCCCTGCAAGCGACCCAGCCAGATGCGGTCTGCGTTTCCACATGGCCGGACACGCACGCTCGATTTGTCACCGCCGCCTTGGAAGCCGGCTGCCACGTTTTCGTCGAAAAACCGCTGGCTGATTCCGTCGAAGCCGCCGAATCCATCGTGGCTTCGGCCTTGGCAACCAACCGCAAAGTGGTCGTCGGTTACATCCTGCGGCATCACCCAAGCTGGAACCGCTTCATCGAAATCGCTCACACGTTGGGCAAGCCCCTTGTGATGCGAATGAACCTCAACCAATCGTCTTCCGGTGCCACCTGGGAAACTCATAAACGGTTGATGTCCACGGTTTCACCGATCGTCGACTGCGGCGTGCACTACGTCGATGTCATGTGCCAAATGACGGGCTCGCGCCCCGTCCGTGTGTCAGGCATCGGCGCACGCCTGACCGACGAACTCCCTGAAGGAATGGTCAACTACGGCCAGTTGCAAGTCACGTTCGAAGACGGCTCGGTCGGTTGGTACGAAGCCGGCTGGGGACCGATGATGAGTGAGACCGCGTTCTTTGTGAAAGACGTTGTCGGTCCCAATGGAGCCGCATCAATCGTCGCAGAAACTGCATCCTCGACCGGACAAAGCGACAATGTCGATGCCCACACCAAGACGGAATCGATCCGCTTGCACCATGGCAAACTCAACGACGAAGGCAACTTCGCTAGTGATGACGAGTGGATCCACCTCGAGGATGAACCCGACCACGATGGACTCTGCCACCGTGAGCAACAGTTCTTCCTGGATGCGATTCAACAAGACAACGACTTGACGGCCCATCTTCAGGATGCGGTCAACTCCATGAAAATTGTGGCCGCGGCGGATGAGTCCTTCCGAACCGGCAAAACAATCGAACTGCAAAACAATGAAACGGTCAGCACTTAACATCCTGCAAAGTCAATGACCGTTTCAAACCAGACTTCGTGAAGCCCGTGTTCGGGTGAATCGAATGGGAAGGACGAGGTCACGAGAACCGCTTGATTTGCTACCCAGAAGATCAGTGGCCTCGTCCAATTCCCATCCATGTTGTCCCGCCTGCGAACCAACCCGCTTGGTCGCTTCCCACCTTCCTTGTTTCTTTCCCGAACCAATCGTGACGCCGCGATTGTTCCTTTGAACATTTCCAAGTGAGCCTGATATGAAACCGAATCTGAATCGTCCGACTTCTGATGGTCAGACCACCAATCGCCGCGATGTTCTGCGTCGTGGTGCCACCGCCACCGCAGCGCTCGCCGCGACCGTCGGTGCCAACCAAATGGTTCACACACACGCAGCGTCATCCGATCCCAATCGCAAGATCAAAATCGGCATCGTCGGTGCTGGCGGCCGCGGAACCGGTGCCGTCAACGATTCGCTGACCATCAACGACAACATCGAACTGGTCACGATTGCTGACTTGGACCAAGGCAACGCAGAACGTCTTCGCACCGGAATGAAACGTCGTCACGCTGACAAAATCAACGTCGCTGACGACCGCATCCACACTGGTTTGGACGCCTATAAAAAGGTCTTGGAAGATCCCGAAGTGGAAGTCGTCTTTCTGACCACCTCGCCTGCCTTCCGTCCTTCGCACATCGCCGAAGCCGTCAAAGCTGGCAAGCACGTCTTTGCTGAAAAACCATCCTGCGTTGATCCCGCCGGCTACCGAATCTGTGTCGCGGCTCACAAACAAGCCAAGAAGAATGGCACCGCGATTGTCACCGGCACCCAGTACCGTCGCCAAAGCAACTACATGGAAGCCGTCAAACGCATCCATGACGGCGAAATCGGAGACGTGATCGGCATGACTTCGCGTTATTGCAGCAACGGCATTTGGTACAAAAACCGTGCCGAAGGTGTCAGCGACACCCAATATCAGCTCAACAACTGGATGCACTTCATCTGGTTGTCGGGTGATCAGATCGCCGAACAAGCCGTTCACAACATCGACTTGATGAACTGGGTCATGCAAGGACCTCCCGTCAGCGCTTACGGTTCGGGCGGTCGCTTCACCCGTCCCGAGGACAGCGAAATGTGGGACAGCATGTGCATCGACTATCTGTACACAGACGATCGTCCCGTTTCATTCATGTGTCGCCAAATCCCTGGCACCACCGCCGAGAACGGAAGCACGGTTCGCGGAACCAAAGGCTTCGCCATCATCGGTGCCGGTAGCAGTGGATCCACGTTCTTGGATCGCAACGGCAAAGAAACCTTGAAACTCGAAGGCAGCATCGCGGATGCATATCGCCAAGAGCACAAGGATTTGATCGATTCAATTCGCGCTGGCGAACCCATCGTCGAATTGCTCGAAACCGCGAACAGTTCTTTGACCGCCGTCATGGGACGGATGGCTGCTTACACCGGGAAAAAAGTGACCTGGGACTTCGTTGCGAATGAATCCAAATTGGATCTCTTCCCCAAAGACTTGCAATGGGACGGCAGCCGCCCTGAACCAAGTTTCGCGATCCCAGGAAAAACGAAACTCATCTGATCGGTCTCCCCGCTCTACCGAGGATGTCGTCCGGTTTTTAAACACCGTGCCAGGAACGCCTTGAGACCTTCGCCCGCGCAGAGGTCGTGCCGTATTATTTCACCCTCCCTTTCGGAGGGTCGGCCCGCTTCGGGTCAGGGAAGGTTACCCGCTGGTTCCGATGCTCGACCCTCCCCTCGCTTCGCTCGCCCCTCGCAGGCGGAGGGTGATGATAAACGCTTGGCAACAGAGCAGTTAAACACTGCACGACCTCTGCAGCGGGAGGGGTCGGAAAGCGAGCGTTCAGTGAGATTTCCGGGGGAAGGCCATCCGCGCGGCTTTCCATGCTCGGCACCCTCCCTCTCTTCCGCCTGAACCGTTTCAGTCGCCTCACGCAAGACGAGCGATTTGTCAAATTCAAATGAGAGTGTTAACCGTAGTGAACGAGGCGACGAGTCCTTGGTTTAGACGCCGGTCCAGGACTCGTCGCCTCGTCCACGGCCCGAGAAAATAGTCGTTACAGACCGCTAGCTTTGGAAAATGAAGTTATGGGAAGTTCACCAGAGATGTCACTGGAAAACGGAAGTCCCCAAAGCGAAACAGCGGCGGCCGACATAGCCCCAATGCTGAGTGACTCCTGCTTGCACCGTCGCACCTTCTTCGCTGGAACGACCGCCTGAACTTCCCGCGCAATCAACGCATTTGAAACGTTCGCTCGTACTTCGGCATCTCGTTTTCGATCCAACTCCTGCGTCCCGCATCTGTGTCATGCCATTTGGGCGCAACCAGCGTTGTACTCCAAACACCTCCATCACGAATCGCTTGACTCAAGAACTCATGTTGTTCGGCTGCCATGTCTTTGGATTCCGAAACGTCTTCCCGAACATCAAATACCTGCCACTTGCCAAACTGTTTTCGATACGCCTTCCAATTGCCTTTTCGGATCGCAACCTCATTGCCTCCACCGTGATGTCGCAGCCAGAAGAGAGTGTCATCGGCATGCGGATTCACGCCGGACGTCAGTTCCTCCCACACATTTTTCCCATCCAAGACTTTTTCATGGTGGACAGTGGCATTCGCCAGCGCCGCAAACGTGGGATAGAAGTCCAAAGCGGTGACAGGGTGCGGAAAAACGGTTCCTGGTTCCAAGTGCCCCGGCCAAACCATCAGCATCGGAACGCGAATTCCTCCTTCGTGTGTCGATCCCTTGTCGTCTTTCAACGGAGCGTTGTTTCCCGCCTGCAAGATCTTTCCGCCGTTGTCGCTGAGGAAAACGACCAAGGTATTGTCGGCAATGGAGTCACTTGAATCGCCATCCTGATTGGGATCCTTCAGGGTCTGCATCAAACGTGACACGCCTCGATCGACCGCGTGCACCATCGCAACATAGTTTTGGCGTTTTCCGTAGTCTCGATAGTCCACGCCATTTTGAGGGTTTGACGGCTTGTGCGTCGGAAACAATGCCTTCAGATCTTCCGTTTTGCCTTGTAAAGGAGAATGCGGTGCATTGTAGGCGAGGTACAAGAAGAACGGATGGTCCGATTCATTGGTCGCGATGAATTTCACGGCTTCCTCCGTCAACGTGTCAGTCAAATAGGCCCCTTCCGGCGACTTGATTGACGTCCCATTTCGTTCCAAGAAATACTGGTAATCATTGACCTTCGGCTCGACCTCGTCCGTGACCGACGGGTAGTAGACATGGCCGCCTCCCAGAAAACCATAGAACTCCTCAAACCCGCGTTGGTTGGGATGAAACGGGCGTTCGCTCCCAAGATGCCACTTCCCAAAACACCCAGTTCGATACCCCGATTGCTGCAAAACGGAGCTGATCAACACCTCCGATTCCGGGATGCCTTTCTCGTTGTAATCCAACAGTTGCAGAGACTCATTGGGAAGATTCTTCTGCCCCCCAAAACAATGTGGCATCCGTCCCGACAACAACGCCATGCGGCTGGGACCACAGAATGGATGCGACACATATGCCTGGGTGAACATGACCCCTTCTTTCGCCAATTGGTCCAGATGAGGAGTCACGACATCGGTCGGCACGCCAAAATGCGCCGCATTGAATCCCACATCTGCGTAACCCAAATCGTCACAAAGGATCAACAGAATGTTAGGGCGATTGACTGGTGCCGTGACATCTTGGGCGATTCCGTTGTTGGCTGTCACCACCAGAGAGAACCAGCCACCCAAAGCCAACCACAACAGACACGCGACACGCCGTGAGTTCATACAATCCAATTCCCATGTTGGCCCAGCAGAAGTCCTGGGTGCATTCCCAGGCATCATGAGATTCCAATGGAACGCATCATTGACGCAGTGAATCCGAAAAAAAACGCCAAATCATTCTAACCAGGCAGGTTGGCGGGAGTGATCGGGGAGAACCTCTCGAAGGCGAGTCTCTCAGAAACTCGCACATGACAGCGTTTCGGAGAGACGCCGCGACGCGATCGATCCCAATAGCTCTCACTCACGTGCTTCCGTTCTTTGGCGTCAAACGTGTTTCTCACCCCATCACGCGGGTTTCAATCTGCTACCATATTGCCGATCCGATTGAGCGACTCAGCTTGAAAACCGGAAGCGGATCCTCCCACCAACAACTCCCCCTGATCGCCATCCATTTCGAATGGACACGGCCACGCATTCACGGCCTGGAATCCTCAACGCGTCGTCGATCTCCGGTTGAAATTCGTTGAGTTACTTTCCTTGCCGACACAGAGCGTGATCTTCCTTCGCATGTTTGGTCACTCGCACGGAGCCCACCTTGATGTCCCGTTCTCTGTTGCAACCACTTGCTTTCTGCTTTTTCACCACCTGTCTGGTCGGATCGCATGTTGCGCCGGCAAGACTGATGGCCCAGTCAGAAACATTGGTCCCAGCATCTCAAACTCAGACTGTTCGCCTCGCAACGTTTGACGTGGACGCCACTCCGCCGGTCGGCTCCATGATGGCGTACGACCGCGTGAAACGAGTCGAAGAAATGACCCTTCGGGCTCGTGGCATCGTCCTTCTCGGGGCCGACGAACCGATCGTCCTTTGTGCGGTCGATTGGATCGGAATTGGCAACGAAGGACACGATCAATTCCGAAGTCGTCTGGCCAAAGCCGCCGGGACGACTCCCGATCGCGTCGCCGTGCACACCTTGCATCAACACGATGCGCCACGCTGCGATTTCACGGCTGAACAATTGGTGAATGCAACCGGGAAATCCGATATGGGGCCCTACGACAGTTCACTGGCCCGCAAAGTCCTGGACCGTCTGACCGACGCGGTCACCGACGGAATCGCCAGTGCCAAGGAAGTCACTCACGCCGGATGGGGATCCGCCGAGGTCAAAGAGATCGCTTCCAATCGTCGCCTCCAAACGGAAGACGGGAAGGTTTTTGCCACCCGCTACACTGCTTGCCGCGATCCAAAACTACGAGCCGAACCGGATGGCACCATCGATCCTGAGTTGACTTCCTTGACGTTCTTTCATGGAGACCAAGCCCTGGCGGTGATCACGCATTACGCCTGCCATCCACAAAGCTACTATCGAACCGGCGTGCCCAGCCCAGATTTTCCGGGTCTGGCTCGCTTCATTCGAGGCCAAGACCGTCCCAACGTCCTGCACGTTCACTTCAACGGTGCCGGCGGCAATATCGGAGCAGGAAAGTACAACGACGGATCGCCGACCAACCGCATGATCCTGGCTCAACGCTTGGCGGATGCGATGAAAGCCGCAGCCGACTCCACCGAAAAGTTTGCCATCTCCGCGGCAGATGTGAATTGGGCGTTCACTCCCGTCGCCCTTCCTCCCGCTCCGCATCTGGACGAAGCCGCTCTTCGCGAAAAGCTGCAGACTTGGAACACAACCGACTACTGGGGAAGCCCTGACGATTTGGCTTGGCTGCTTCGTTGCCAAAACGGACACAAAATCGAGCTGAGTTGTCTGTCCATCGGGGATGTTCGTTTGCTGCACATGCCGGGCGAATTGTTCGTCGAGTATCAATTGGCGGCCAAGGCCATGCGTCCCGATCTCAAGGTCGCCATGGCAGCTTATGGTGACTACGGCCCCGGATACATCGGCACTGAAGAAGCCTATTCACAAGGTGGTTATGAAACCAGTCAACGAGCGTCCAAGGTGGCCCCTGAAGTTGAAAAGTTTTTAATGAAAGGCGTTCGAACGTTGCTGAACGTCCCCGAGGAAAAACAGAAACAGCAGCCACCACCCACCGAAACCAAATCCACTGAAACCACGAACGTTTCAACCGGTACCAACAAAACTGCGGTGGAGGAATCACGATGAGATCGATCATACGCACCATGCGTTTCGACCATGTTGTCACCGGCCTGACGCTACTGCTTGGATTGGCATTTCGAACCGGAGTGGCAGAGGAGGACTATGCCGCTGAACTTCCACGCGTGCCGCCGACACCACCAACGAAAACGCTCCACGACTTTCAAGTCGCCGATGGGTTTCAGATTCAATTGATCGCCAGCGAACCGTTGGTGACCAGCCCTGTGGCGATGGAATGGGCAGCGGACGGATCGCTGTTCGTCTGTGAAATGCGAGGTTACAGCGAAGATCGGGACAAAGGCATCTCGCGAATTTCTCACTTGGTTGATACGGACCAAGACGGAATCTACGACACCAGCACGATCTTCGCTGACGGTCTGCTCTGGCCCACTGGTTTGTTCCCTTGGAAAGGTGGTCTGTTCGTCGGCGACGCACCCAACCTGGTTTACTTTCGAGACACAGACGGAGACGGAAAAGCGGACGAGCGTGAAACCGTCCTGACGGGATTTGGCACGTCCAATGTCCAAGGCCTCATGAATTCGTTCCGGTGGGGACTCGACAACCGCATTCATATCGCGTGCAGCAGCACCGGCGGGATGATCCGGCAACCCGATCAAACGGAATCCGACGCCATCAACATTCGCGGACGCGACATCGCACTGGACCCTCGCACCGGCGAGTTCGAACTGACCAGCGGCGCGGCCCAACACGGAATGTGTTTCGACAATTGGGGACGAAAATTCGTTTCCTCCAATAGCGATCATCTTCAGCAAGTCATGTACGAAGACCGCTACCTCAGTCGCAACCCGCTGCTGCAACCCGCCCCGGCTCGAATCTCCATCGCCGAAGATGGACCACAAGCCGAAGTGTTTCGAACCAGCCCCGTGGAACCTTGGCGCATCGTCCGAACGCGATTGCGAGTCAGCGGCAAGGCTCGCGGCCCCATTGAAGGTGGCGGTCGCGCCGCGGGGTACTTCACCGGCGCGACCGGAGTCACGATCGTGCGTGGAGATGCTTGGCCAGAATCATTCCAAGGCATGGCGATCATCGGTGACGTCGGCAGCAACTTGATTCATCGCAAACGTCTGCACCCTGATGGACTGAAATGGATCGGAAAACGAGTCGATACGAACAGCGAACTGGTCACCTCCAAAGACATTTGGTTCCGCCCCGCTCAGTTCGCCAACGCACCCGACGGATCCCTGCACATCATCGACGTTTGCCGCGAAGTCATCGAGCACCCCAAGAGTCTTCCGGCGGAGATCAAGCAGCACTTGGACCTGACCGCAGGCCGTGAACGAGGCCGATTGTATCGGCTGATCCCAAATGGATACGAACACCGCCCCACGCCCAATTTGCGAACCGCGACGGATGCCGTTCTCATCGACAGTCTCGCGCACCCCAATGCCTGGCACCGTGAAACGGCAGCCCGCCTGCTGGTTGAAAGGCAATGCAAAGCCATTCAACCGCTTCGCCAATTGGCCACTGATTCGGAATCGCCTCTCGGACGCTTGCACGCATTGGCTGTCTTGGACGGCCTCGGAAAACTGAACTCCGCGACACTGCTTGCGTGTCTGTCCGATGAACACCCCGCCGTGCGTCGATTCGCGATTCGGTTGTCAGAGAAGATTCCCATCGATGACGACCTGCTCAAACGACTGGCCGCGGTTGCAAGCGATCCATCGATCGAAGTCCGTTATCAACTCGCATTCACCGTGGGATCACTTCCCCAAATCGACAAGACCACAATTTTGGCGGAAATCATTCACCAGAATCCCGCCGACCGATGGATGCAAACCGCCGTTCAGAGTTCCGTCGGCACGGGGCCAGGCAAACTTTTCGCAACCTTGCTATCGCCACCGGTTGACGCCCATCTGGAGGGCTTCCTGACTCGACTCGCCGCTCAGATCAGCCAGCAAGACGACCTGAAAGAAGTTCAGCATGCGCTGGACGCAGTCTCGATTCTTTCGCCTACCGACGGCGACTTTGCTCTCCCAATCTTGGGTCAGTTGCTACAATCACGAACCCGGTCCGGCAGCGTCCTGCATCGACTCGCCGCTTCGGGTGAACTGGCAAACGTCGACAGAACCATGGCGCAAATGCTTGCGTCACTCGAACGCGACGCCGCCGATGAATCCGCTTCGATCGAGGCTCGTGTTTCCGCGATCAGAAACCTTCGCTACGCCACGCCCGACCGAGTCGCGGCCGTCCTGCCGGCATTGATCAAAACACATCAACCAATCGAAGTTCAACGCGCCGCAATGAACACTTGGGGGCGTTTTGATTCCGACGAAATGACGGCAACACTCCTGCGGCAATGGAGCGGCTTCAGTCCAAGCCTTCGCGAAACCGCGAGTGAGATTTTGTTCGCTCGTCCGACCCGGTTGAAGACCTTGCTCGATGGAATCGCCGCCGGCCAAATTCCCATCAGCGAAGTCTCCCGGTCGCGATTGCAAGTCGCGGCGAAGTCCACCGACGCAGCGATTCGCAAGTTGGCGTTTCAACTGCTTCAATCCAGCGGTTCAAACAATCGGGAAGAAGTTGTCCAGGCCTACCAAATCGCATTGCAGCGAGAAGGCAACGTTGATCGCGGCCGCAAACTTTTCACCACGCACTGTGCAAACTGCCATCGGGTTGAAAATCACGGTCACGAGATCGGTCCCAACCTGGCAACCGTGAAAACTCGCGGAGCAGATTTTATTCTCACCAATGTGTTGGATCCCAACCTCGAAGTGAATCCGCAATACTTGAACTACGTCGCACTGGACATCGACGGACGAACGTTGACCGGCATGATCACCGATGAATCTGCAACCGCAATCACGCTTCAACGAGCCGAATCGGCCCGGGACGAATTACTGCGTGTTGACATTGAACGTCTTCAAAGCACGGGTAGGTCGATCATGCCCGAAGGCTTCGAAGAACAACTCACGCCGCAAGCGATGGCGGACCTGATCGCCTACTTAATGCAGGTGAAATGATTCCTCGCAACCATTCGCGCGAAGAAACTTGGTAAATTCCCGCTTCCATTGATGAAACACGAATCAGGATTTTGCATGTCCAACCAACACGAACGGATCAACTACCTTGAGTTTCCGGCCACGGACCTCTCCAAAACCAAAGCATTCTTTGAAACATGCTTCGGTTGGAAGTTCACCGACTACGGACCGGAATACACTGCGTTCGACCAGTCAGCGGGCTTGGATGGAGGCTTCTATCAATCCGACCAGTCTTCGTTGACCTCCAACGGCTCCGCTTTGGTCGTGTTCTATAGCGAAGACTTGGAAGCGACGATGGAGAAGGTCCAATCCTCCGGTGGAAACGTCATCAAGGAAATTTTCTCGTTCCCCGGCGGTCGCCGCTTCCAATTCACCGAACCCTCCGGCAACGAATTCGCCGTGTGGTCAGACAAGCAACCGGCCTGATGCCGAAGCAGCCATCTCGCAGTGCTTGCGTCTTTTGTCAGTGGAATGGGCACTCTTGCCCGTCGGAGTCGGCCAAGCCCCCCATCACAACCCGACGCGTGAGTTTTGAAGTTGCGTGTTTGCGTGAGGCATTGGGTTTTTCATAACCCGACGCGTCAGCGAGGCGAAGTCAACATCGTTTTTCCCTCGCTGACGCTTCGGATTTTGAGAAAAGCGCAACTTCAAAACGCGTGAGCGAGGGACTCCCCCAAATCCCACGACGGCCCCATCCGGGGCGAACCCCAGACCGGCCGCCATCCATTTTTCAACGGCGTTCTGCGACTGGTTGTGCGATTTCGAATGGGCGCCAACAACCGCGGAGCGGTGACAGTTGTTCGCCTCGGTTTTTAACCCAAGGTCTCGGTCGTCACCACCTTCTCTCAGCAACCGTGGAGCCGCGGCAGGCCCGAACGGTCGACACATCCATTGCCGGGGTCGCCGGGCCCCGGATTGATTCACCGCTCGAACAGCAACTCGCCCCGGTTCCCTCGCTTCCAGAAGCTGCCAACCAGCGGCCTGTCAATTGGAAAGGCTACGCCTGATCAGCCGGGTGCTGGTACGGGGCCCGGTAGGTTCGCTTGAGGGCCAGCGTGGCTTCTTCGTCACCCACAATCGTGTGTGTTTCCGGATCAAACTCAAGCGTCCGACCAAGCTCCATCGCCACGTTCGCCATGAAGCAAGACGCACTGCTGATGTGACCTTGCTCGATGTCAGCGACCGGCTTGGTGCGGTTGTCGATCGCGTTCAAAAAATCGCGCATGTGACCTCGTATGGCGGAGGCAACATGCAATTCCAAGGACCACTTCTCCTTGTCCGTGACGTCGGTCGGGTACTGATCGGTTTCAATCACAGCTTCACCAGAAAGCTTCTTTCCACCGCCGCGTGGTTCGAATTCGAATTTGTTCACGCTCAGCTTCAGCGTGCCCTTGTCGCCATAGATTTTCGCGGCCCAGGGATATTCTGGATCGGGTGCACTGCCCCAACTTCGGTGTGTCCAAACCACGTCCAACTCATCGAAGTCAAAGGTTGCGGTTTGGGTGTCCGTGATGTTCGCCAGCGAATCCGTTTGAACCATGATGCCGCCGACACTGCTGATGCGTTTCGGCCATCCGAGATCCAATTGCCAACGCACCAAGTCCAACATGTGAACGCACATGTCGCCCACGATGCCGTTGCCGTATTCCATGAACGCCCGCCACTTTCTCGGGTGCGTCAATTCCGTGTACGGACGCATCGGTGCCGGGCCTGTCCAAGCTTCGTAATCCAGGTGCGACGGTGGATCGATCGCCGGTGGATTCTTGTTCGCTCGCATGTGGTAGTAGCAACACACCTCTGCAAACGCGATGTTGCCAAGCAATCCAGCGTCGACGACATTCTTCTTGGCGTCCATTAAGTGCGGTGTGCTGCGACGTTGCGTGCCGACTTGCACGACTCGCCCGGTTCGTCGAGCCGCGTCCAACATCGCTTTGCTTTCCAACGTGTCAACGCCCGTTGGCTTTTGAACGTAGACGTCCGCGCCTGATTCCACCGCAGCGATCATCGGCAACGCATGCCAATGGTCCGGCGTAGCGATCAGAACAATGTCCGCATTCTTCTTGGCAAGCAGATCCTTGTAATCCGCGAAAGTCTCCGGACGCTTGCCAGACTTCTGACGGGTTGCGATCAAGTCCGCACATTCGTCGCGCAACTTTTGGTCAACGTCGCAAACCGAAACCACTTCCACAGGCTCCACGTTGAGCAACTGCAGCAAATCGCACTTGCCGTACCAACCACAACCGATTAGCGCCACGCGACGCGGGCGGCGACTTTCATCCGCCGAAGCGGACTGGGTGTGGGTGGCGGCAACGGTGGCAGCGGCAGCACTGGCGGCCAAAAATGAGCGACGTTCCATGGCAAATTTCTGAGTGGGGATGGGGACGGGAGCGACCAAACAGACGCAAGCAAACCGGCGAGAGGCAAACTCCTACCAGGCTCACTGGACCGCACATTTTAACAGAGCGAACGAGTCCCGGTACAATCGGACAGGCGTCGCCCCACGAAGCAGGCACGATCGCCGCATTCTGTATTCTCATCTACACTGCCAAGATGAATTCTCGTGAAACC
>NZ_JBICHO010000534.1:0-2819 GCF_043100905.1 Rhodopirellula sp. JB055
GGCTTATTCACCGTATGGACAGAGAAAATTTTAAGGTGCGCATCCACGAGGCGGACCTTATCGAAGTGGAGCGCGTCATGACCAGCCTTGTGCGGCGTTTCCTTTTCGGAGTGGCTGCCTGCACTGGGGCGATAATCGTGACCCTGTCCCCTTCGGAAAATAAGATCTTTCTAAGTGTTGTCATCGGTGGTCTCGCGCTCGTGGTGATCGCGTTGCTCTTGGCGCCAGTGCCTGGATCTGCTGCTGCCGCCCGACGCGATTGATTTTCGGTTTGGCCACGACCAATTCGAGCCTCGCTACGGGCTTCGCTACGCGCGTCCGCACTACATGTTGCGGGTCCTCGACGAGAAGTTGCAACGAGATCTGGGCTTGCCTTTCGATGAACTTTCCTTGCCCGCCGAATCCATTGGCAAGCTGCCGGCAAGCGACCTGCGAGTCATCATCGTCGAGAACAAAGTCAGCTTGCTCTCGCTGCCTCCGATGCGGCGGACGCTTGCCCTGGGAGGCCTGGGAAACGGGGTGACTCAGCTTTCGGATATCGCCTGGCTGTCGAAATGCGAAGTGATCTACTGGGGCGATCTCGATGCGGATGGCTTTCGCATTCTTGATCGACTTCGAGCGGTTCTGCTTCACGTGGAAAGCCGTTTGATGGACCGATCCGTCGTGGAGCAATTTGCTGGTCTAGCGACCGAAGGTAACGGGGGCGTAGCTCAAGCGGTCACGCATCTTTTTGAGAGTGAACTGCACTGCTATCACCACGTGTGCCAGAACAATCTTCGGATCGAACAAGAACACTTGCCGAGCGAGTTGATTCTGAAAGCACTCTCAGTCTGATTCTCTTGCCTTGGAAAGTGCGGATGCGATCAATCCAGCAGGGATCGACACGACCCCCAGTCCGACAAGCAGAACGATGAACGTGAAAATGCGGCCCCCGAGGGTCACCGGATAGATGTCGCCATACCCAACCGTGGTCAGTGTCGCCACGGCCCACCAAAGCGAATGAAACACCGAGGCAAACGCATCTGGCTGAGCCTCGTTTTCAAAATGGTAGATCCCAACCGCTGCCAAGTAGAGCACGATCACGGCGACCACGCCAAAGAGCACCAACTCTTCCCAAGCGATCAACAAGGCGCGATGAAACCTTCGCACAGCAGCGATGTATCTCGCGAGCTTCAGGATTCGAAACAGACGCAACAACCGAAATGCACGCATCGAACGCAGGTCAAATCCCAGCGAGAGATAATACGGCAGGATGGCGAGCAGGTCGATGACACCAAAGAAACTCGTGGCGAATTCGATTTTACGATCGGCCACGAACAGCCGGAGGAGATACTCGGCTGTGAAAACAACCACCGTTCCCAGTTCGATGAACCACAAGATCTGACGAGTCGTGTCGGAAAGTCCAGGAACCGTTTCAACCGAGAAATCAACCAACGAAACCACGATCAACACCTGCATCGTCAGGTCGAACGCGAGTCCAGCCTTGGTGTCCGTCTTCTCAACAATCTGCTTGAAATCCAATTGTCATTTCCTTTTCTCGGTGCACGTGTTGATTGCATCGCGACTCGACATTGGAATCTCATTGTCGCGTGAACAACTGGTGACGATGTTAAGTAGGTACGCAGGTGTCTTCGGGGTTGTGAGTCGCTTGACGTTCCACATGGTTGCTGCTCACAACTGGGGCCAACGCTGGGCTGCTCACTCTTTGGTGTTGACACGGATGATGCGTTGTCGGCTTCCGTTCTTTCGTACGCCCCAAAGGGGCACCCACAACACAGGGCGTTGCTTTTGAAGTTGCGTTTTTCTCGAAACCCGAAGCGTCAGCGAGGGAAAAACGATGTTGACTTCGCCTCGCTGACGCGTCGGGTTATGAAAAAATCAATGCCTCACTCAAAAGCACAACTTCAAAACTGATGCTTCGGGTTATGGAAAAAAACAATGCCTCACGCAAAAGCGAAACTTCAAAAGGCGGTGCCCCGGGCTGGCATAGGGCCGCCTCGTTGGGGCGAAGTCGAGGAACAAAACCTGCGCAGTCCCAAGCGGTGTCCATACCAAACATTCAGCAGCCCACGCTACTCCTCGGTTTCATCATGAGACACATAGTAGGAAAACGGACCTGAATCTGGGATCTCGTCGCTCAAGTATTTTTGGAACCCGGTGACCGTTCTGACCGTGACGGTCGGATCTCCGTCGACCACGACATGAACTTCAGAAACGTCTGGGAAACCACGCAGATCGTCTATCACATTGGACCGCGAGATGAGTTGGCTGTTGCGGTAAAGCTCCCCCTCCCCGTTGATGCGAAGTCGATACATGGGTTCGGTGGGCTCAAGATCAGAGTCTGAAGGAATCGAACTTGGGTCAAAGTCTGGGATCGGCGGACGGACGTCTTCAGTTGGTTTGGCGAAGTGTTCGCGGAGCCTGTCCAAATCGGTCCGCGACCAACCTTCGGGTTGAGTCACGGCAACCCAAGCATCGATGTAGCTCGACGGCGAATAGTTGTGCCCGTATCCAAGTGGAACGCTGGTTGCCATCGGCAAATCAAAAGCGATTTGCAGGAACGTCACGATGGGAAACCAGCGCAGTCCGGGCGAGACATCCGGTCCACGTGGTGCGGAAAGCCACTGCGGTTGGTTCCAGACCAATGACGGCGAGAACCAAACCATGGGGTCGCTGGCGTGTTGGATGTACACGTTCCGAATCGGCCCCCAAGGTTTGCCGGTGTCCAACATGTTCTGTTGCGCGGTGAAGCGGACCATCGATTCATTTCGAAAGGTTGGCATCCATACGGGCGTCCCTGGATTGCGAGAGCTGACAAT
>NZ_JBICHO010000535.1:0-5792 GCF_043100905.1 Rhodopirellula sp. JB055
AGTTTCAATATGATGACGGCATTGTCCGTTTGTTTGCGACGGCAACGATTGTTTGGGGCATCGTCGCCACACTGGTCGGCTTGATCGTCGCCGTGTTGCTGGTGCTTCCGTCGATCACGGGCGGCATGCCGTGGCGAGCGGGCCGTCGAGCAGCGATTCAGATCCAGCCGGAGTTTCGCGAGCTGTTCCGGCTGCCGGATCGGCCGCGTACGTCGGTGAGAGTTGTGACACCGTGAGCAGAATGGTGGCTAGCAGGGCGAGCGTGGTTGGCCGCGGCTTCGGTGAAGTGGAACCGGAGGGCTCGCGCCCATCCGCGATCAATTGGCCGTCAATCGCTGGGGATTTTAGCGGAAGGACGCGAGCCCTCCGGTATGCCTGCCTGCTTCGATCCAGAGGAAGCTGTTGCAAAAGGTTCATTCGGTAGGGCTCGTCGATGGGTGGGGAGATCGGGGTGGGAGGGGCGTCACGCCAATGATAGCCGGTGATTCCGCCGATTGACCCCTTTCGCAACGACCACCGAGCGCGATAATGCCAGATTCGCCTGGCGGTCCGCGCCGGTGGTCCCGTATTTCGGGGCTCTCGTTGGACCGTATTTCTGAATCACATCCCATCACAACGGAAGCATCCTCATGGCAGGAACCGAACGTCGTCGCGAAATTGCTCGTCTGCGTGCTCGTCGCAAGAAAACCATCAACCTGTTGCAACGCGTTAAGGCTGGTACGATGGAAAAGACCGAAGCCGCTCGCAAGCTTCGTAAGCTGACTCCTGGCGCGGACGTCATCATCAAGCGTGAAGGCCTCGCCTGATCAACGTTTGGCCCGCGGTTTAAAAGTGGCGACCGGCAATTCTTGCGAACCGTGCTCGACACAGCCGCGTAGCAAGCGCTCTTGAACCATTTCTTCCACGATAGAAGACGGGTACGACACTGATGGCAACAGCCACAACGGCGGACACGACGACCTCCCCCGAATCCACAGCGGGCGGTCGAAAACCCATGATCGAAGCGGTGGGGCTGAGTAAGTTCTATGGCCCTTTCGCGGCCGCACGCGATGTCACTTTCAGCGTTGGCGAAGGTGAATTGGTGGCCTTTCTCGGCCCCAACGGTGCCGGTAAAAGCACGACGATGAAGATGCTGACCGGCTACATCGCTCCTAGCGAAGGGTTCGCTCGGATCGCCGGTCACAACATGATGGACGACCGAATCGCGGGCAGTCGCCGCCTGGGGTACTTGCCCGAAAATGGGCCTCTGTATCCCGAAATGACTCCCAAGGGCATGTTGGAATTCTTCGCCGATGCTCGCGGCCTGTCGCCTCGCATCAAACGCGATCGGATTGACGCGGTGGTCGACATTTGTGACCTGTCGTCGGTCATGTACAAACCGATCAGCAAACTGTCCAAAGGATTCAAGCAACGGGTCGGCATGAGCCAAGCTCTGCTGCACGAACCCGATGTTTTGATCATGGACGAGCCGACCGCTGGATTGGACCCCAACCAAATTCGCGGCGTTCGCAAAACGATGCGGCGTCTCAGCGAGACCAAAACGATCCTCCTCAGCACGCACATTCTGCAAGAAGTCGAGGCGATGGCCGATCGCGTTGTGATGATCAACGAAGGCCGAATGGTCTACGACGGATCGGTCGAAGGTTTGCGAACCACCGGCAAAGGTGACTTGGACGAAGCGTTCCATCACTTGACCGGACAATCCGAATCCGAACCTGACGAAAAGGCGTGAGCCTCGGGTTCGAGTTTTGAACTCCCATTCGGTTTGATTTTCTGTTCGGCCCCAGGCTGACGGGATCGCCGAACAATGACACACCCTGACGATGATCTCCCGCGGTCGGATTGGCGGTGAAAGCGTGACGGGCCTGCCCCATCAAGCGCTTCGCCCGAGACGTTTCTTCACGTCCTTGATTTGATCGCTCCTGAACCCAGCACTCCAACCACTGTTTTCCAGTACCACCATGGCGCTCAACAACGTCTCGATGGCCTTGATCAGCTTGCTCACGAAAGATGCAATCTTTCTGTTGATCTTGCTGATGATCGTTTCTGCATTGGCCCGCACTAAACGAGCCGCTTTTGCGGTGATGAAGCGAAACTTCATTGGCTACTTCAGCAACCCGACCGGATACGTGTTCCTGTGTATCTTCGTGTTCCTGACTTCGGTTGCCGCGTTCTGGCCTTACGAGTTCTTCAACTCGAATTTGGCCACGCTGGATCAACTGAACTACTGGTTCCCCGTGATCATGTTGGTCTTCATCCCAGCCATCACGATGAGCATTTGGGCGGAAGAGAAACGTCAAGGCACCGACGAGTTGTTGCTGACGTTGCCCGCCGATGACTTCGACATCGTGATCGGGAAGTACATGTCGGCCGCGGCGATTTTCACCGCCTCGTTGTTGTTCAGCCAACTCAGCACCTTCACGACACTTGCCATCCTCACTGAAGGCAGCCTGGACACGGGACTGATCTTCACGACCTATCTGGGTTACTGGTTTGTCGGTTTGGCGATGATCGCGATCGGCATGATCGCCTCGTTCTTGACCGGCAACCTGACGGTCGGCTTCATCCTCGGTGCGTTGTTCAATGCTCCGCTCGCGTTCGCTTCTTTGGCCGATTCGGTCAGCCCCAGCCAACGAGTCGCGGAATGGGTTCGCGACAGCGGCATCGCTCGCCCGTTCGATGACTTCGGCCGTGGCGTGATCAGCTCTTCGTCGATCATCTACTTCATCTTGGTTGCCGCAGTCGCCTTGTACGTCTGCATGGTTTTGATCGGACGCCGTCACTGGACCGGTGGCAAAGACGGCAACTCAATGGCGTGGCACTACGTCGCCCGAGCTTTGGCGCTCGTGTTGTTCACCGTCGGTGCGGTGATGTTCTTCCGCAGCAAAGATGTTGTGCGAGCTGACATGACGGAGGGCAAAGTCAGCTCGCTGGCCGACGCCACCAAGACACTGATCCGCGAACTCGACGACGATCGACCGATCGTGATCGACGCGTTCATCAGCAAGGAAGTCCCCGAACTGTATGCCAAGACTCGATACGAGTTGGTCAACTTGCTGAAGGAATTCCGCAGCGAAGCGGCGAAGAACGGTCGCACGATCGAGGTCAATCTGTACGACGGAATTGACTTGTTCAGCGAAGACGCTGCCTTGGCCGCAGATCGCTTTGGCATCGAACCCGTCACGCGGATGTTCCGTGAAAAAGGGGCCTACACTCAGAAGCAATTGATTCTCGGTGCCGCGTTTCGTTCGGGCCTCGAAAAAGTCACTGTGCCGATCTTTGAATACGGGATTCCTGTCGAATACGAACTCGTTCGCAGTATCAACACTGTCGCTCGCGGTTCGCGAAAACGACTGGGGATCGTCGCCACCGACGCTCGCTTGATGGGCGGCACGGTCATGAGTGGCATGTCGATGCAGCGTGTTGAGAAACACCCGCTGATCGATGAACTGGCAAAACAATACGACGTCGAAGAAGTCGATCTGTCGGGGCCGATCATGCCGGGAATGTATGACGCTTTGGTGGCCGTTCAGCCTTCGTCGCTGGCACCTCAACAATTCGATCGCTTGACCGCTGCGATTCAAGCTGGTGTTCCCACGGCGATCTTCGAAGACCCGCGCCCCATTGGTGCTCAATACGTGACCGCAACCGGTGACGCCAAACAGGCACAGGGCGGCATGTTCGGTGGCGGTGGTGCGTCGCCCAAGGGCGACATTCGCCAACTGTGGGATGTGTTGGAACTGAACGTTCCTGGCCAACCTGGCATGCAGGGTTTGTTCAGCCCCGAATTGGTCTGGCAGCAACACAATCCTTATCCCAACCTCGAAACTGCTAACGAACTTTGGTTGTTCATCGACGAGCAAGCACGCGGGGTTCAGCCCGGCGAAGCGCTCAGCGACGACAGCCCAATCACCAGCGGTCTGCGTCAGGTGCTGGCGATTTTCGGTGGTGCGGTCTACGCGAAGAAAGACGCGACGCTGAAACACACCGCTTTGCTGACAACTGGGCCTTTGTCAGGCACTTTGCCATCGCAGGTGATTGGACAAGTCATGACGGGGCAAACGTCGTTGGCACAAGAGATTCAAGGCGTCAATCCGAACGCGCCGATCGCGATGGCGATCGAATCAGACAAGTCCGCCGAAGGCAGCGAAGAAGAGTCCGCTGGTATCAAAGCGGTCTACGTCGCCGATATGGACATCATCTTGCCGGAATTCTTGCTCATTCGAGCGGATCCCGACCAGATTTCGGACATGCGATTCCAGTTCCAAAACGTGACGTTTGCTTTGAACGTGATCGATTGGTTGACTGGCGACACCAGCTTCATCGATGTTCGAAATCACGAGCCGATCTACGCCAGCTTGCGAATGATCGATTCGGTCAAAGAGGAAGCGGCCAGCTTGGTTCGCAAACGAAGTCGTGAGTTCCAAACGCAGTACGACGAAACGATTCGCGAGGCTCAGGAAAAGAGCGATCAAGAAGTGCAGGCGTTGCGTGAAGAAATCGAGGAACTGCAGAAAGATCGCGAAAGCGGGGCCGTTCCTCAGAATGTCCTGCGTGAGAAGCTGACGGCATTCCAAATCAAGCAAGCCAACCAGCAGCGGATTTTGGACGTTCAGCAAGCCAAGTTGCAGAACGAACGCGAGCAAAAGATCCAAGATGTTCGTCGCGAAGCGGAACAAGAAGTCACCGCGATTCAGAATCAAGTCAAAACGGCCGCGGTGGTTCTGCCCTGCATCCCGCCGTTGATCGTCGGCATCATGGTGTTTGCTTCACGTCGTCTGCGTGAACGCGAAAACATCAGCAAGAGCCGCCTGAAATAACCCTCCATCAACCAAACAATTTCATAGAGACTGCAATCGTGAACGAAGGAAAGAAGACCGGAGCGTTTTGGGCTGCCGCGGCTGTCATGCTCGCGGTGGGATTGTTTGTGGCGTGGCCCGCATCGACTCAAACCGAATCGCCTTACACGCCTGGGAAACCGCTCTTTGAGAAGTTCAAGGATCCGTTGACCGCGTCGAACTTGAAAATCATCACGTTCGACGAAGAGCAAGGTCAGTTGGGAACATTCGAAGTCCGCCGCGATGCGGAGACCGGCGAGTGGACGATCCCTTCGCGAAAAGGCTATCCGGCCGATGCGGTGGAGCAGATGCGTGACGCTGCCAACGCGTTGGTGGGGCTGAACATCTTGGATGTTCAAACCGAAAACCAAGGCGACCATGCGGCGCTGGGTGTGGTGGAACCCAAGCTGGAAGATTTACAGGTTGGCGACACCGGCGTGGGACGCTTGGTCACTTTCAAAGATGAGTCGCAGCAAACGCTCGCTTCGTTGATCATCGGCAATCCGGTCAAGAACGAAGACGGCAAGATCTACGTTCGAAAACCCGGGCAAGATCCGGTGTATGTCGTGAAGATGGACGACTCGGTCTTGTCGACCAAGTTTCAAGATTGGATCGAAGAAGATTTGCTGCAGATGAGCAGCATCGACATCAAGGAAGCGGTCGTCAAAGACTACTCCGCGTCGCTCTCCGGACGAAGCGTTGCTCTGGAACGAAACTACACGGCTAAGTTTGTGATGGATGGCGCCGATTGGGCGTTGAACGAGTTGTTGGAATACAACTCTAAAAATGCGATGGCTGACCCAAAGGTCGTGCAAATGCCAGCCGACAAGGAACTCAACACATCCAAGCTGAACGAAATCAAGGATGCACTCGACGACCTGAAGATCGTCGATGTCGTACGCAAACCGGAAGGCATGAGAGCCAACCTGCGTGCGGACAAAGTTTTGGTCACGG
>NZ_JBICHO010000536.1:0-22233 GCF_043100905.1 Rhodopirellula sp. JB055
TAGGCCCGGCATTCCGAGCGAGACGACTTCGACTGTTTTGACACGGCCGATCAGCGTGTGGCTGCTGACATCATCGATTTGAATGTCCATCAATTGGCCGGCTTGGCGTCGGTTGCCATCAAAGACCACGATCCGGTCGCAGATCGTTCGTCCGGTCATTTGCACGACGGGAGCATCCGGATCGGATTTGTCGGCTTTCTTGCTTGGTCCTTCGACCAAGACCTCGACTGTGTCGCCGATCAGTTTTTGGTTGTCTTCTTTCGAAATTCGATCTTGAACAGCCAGCAGTTCGTTGTTGCGAGCCGCTTTGACTTCCCGAGGCACATCGTCGATCAGGTTGGCGGCGGCTTTGGTGCCTTCGCGAACGCTGTACTGGAAGATGAAGCTGTTCTTGAATCGGCAGCGTTCGATCAGTTTCACTGACTTTTGGAAGTCCTCATCCGTTTCGCCGCAGAAGCCAACGATGAAGTCACTGCTGACCGAGGCTTCGGGCAGGATCGTTTCGATGCGTTCGAACATCTCCATGTAGTCGGCGATCGTGTAGCCGCGTTTCATGCGTTTGAGAACCGCATCGCTGCCACTTTGTGCTGGCACGTGCAAGTAAGGCGACACCTTTGGCAGATCGCGAATCGTTTCCAGCAACCGGGCGGTCATGTCTTTGGGGTAGTTCGTCACAAACTTGATGCGTTTCAAGCCATCGATGTCGTGCAGACGTTCCAGCAGACCCGCCATGTCGGTTTCGCCGTCCGGTCCGCGGTGGCGATAGCTGTTAACGGTTTGTCCGAGCAGCGTGATTTCGAGGGCACCTTGTTCAGCGAGCACGCGGGCTTCGGAAACAATCTCTTCGGGCGACCGGCCTTGTTCGGGACCGCGAGTGTTGGGCACGACGCAGTAGGTGCAGAACTTGTCGCAGCCGATTTGAATCCGCAGGTAGGCTTGGAAGGGAGTCGGCCGCATGGTTGGATCCCGCAGAGGATCGAACGTTTCGTGACTGCGAGCGACGACGGTTTGCTTGCCATCTTTCCGGCCCAGCGAAACGGCCATTTGCCGTCCTTCACCGCTGGTGACTTTCGTCAGCATGTCGGGAATCGCGTGCAGTTGTCCGGGGCCGACGACCATGTCGACGAAAGGGGCACGTCGAAAGATTGTTTCTTGGTCTTTCTGCGCCATGCATCCCATCACGCCGATCGTTTTTTCGGGATGGCGAGCTTTGGTTTCTTTGAGTTTGCCGAGGGCGCTGTACGTCTTTTCTTCGGCCTGCTCGCGAATGCTGCATGTGTTGTAGAGCAGCAGGTCGGCTTCGCCGGGCGTGTCAACGACGGTGTAACCGTTGCGTTTCAAGTCGGCGATCACCATTTCGCTGTCCAGAACATTCATCTGGCAGCCGACGGTTTTGATGTAAACAGTTTTAGTCATGGAGATCACTCCGGTTCATCTTCGGAAGGTTTTTTACTGGCTTCGAGAGCGGCCTTTTGGGCCTCTTGGGTTCGCTTGACGTGATCCCGCAGAAGTTCGGTCAGGTGGGCTTGGCGTCGGTTCATGGCGCTGACGACAATCCAGGCGGCAACCGCGGCTCCGGCGACCCACAGCCAGTTGATATTGGTTAGAAAAGTTTGTCCCCACAGCGCAATCATCGCTCCAGGATAACGCCCCGGGGCGGTTTCTCGGAAGGCGAGCCTTTTTCAATCGGTTGAGGGCCCGTTTGGCCTTTGAAAACGCTGGGAAGACGAGGTTTTTCGCCAGCGATCATGAAGCACGACAAAGCTGGGCACGAGCACGGTTCGCACATAAAGCGTGTCCAAGAGGACGCCGAGTCCAAGAGCAAAACCGAGTTCGGTGATCCCTCGAAGTGTAGTCGGGTGGCTGGCGATTTGGTCGCCCAGAGAAACGTCGGGGGGGCCGCCCAGGGCAGACAGACTATGCGTGATCCAGGGCCACCAGGACGACGCCGTCATGCTGATGAAGGTGGCGGCCATGACCAAACCGCAGGCGGTGATGATGCCACCGGTCCGAGCCACCGCGCGACGGACCGCCGCCAGCGAACCGAGTTTGCGTTTTTCATCTAGGATTAGGGTGACCAGGTAAAAGTTGTAGTCCTGTCCCACGGCGACCAGGATCACGAACAAAAAGATCGGCAGTTTCCAGTCCAACCCGGGAAAGGTCGGTCCATGCAGAAAACGAAAGAACAGGTAGGTCAGGCCCAGCGTGGTGTAGTAGCTGAGCAGAACCGTGCCGATCAGGTAGCTCGACAAGGCCACTTGGCGGATCACCAAAACCAGGACCGCGAAAACGGCGGCGATCACGGCGAGTTTGATCCGGAAGGTGTCGGACAGTGTGACTTCGCGAAGGTCCACGATGGACGGCGTTGTGCCCGCGTAGTACGCGTCGATCTGGAGTCCTGTTTGTTCGAGAGCGGCGGTCTGTTCCGCGATGGTGGCTTCGATTCGTTGGAGGTCGTTGCCAGCGGCTTCGCTGAATGGATCTTCGTGGATGATCACGTCCAGACGGATCAACCGATCGGCGTACTTCGGCATGGACGATACAAAGTGAAGCTGAGTCAATCGATGATTCTGAAGTGCTCGACGACGCCAGGCTTCACTGCTGAGCAAACTCATTTCTCGATCCGGCGGGAAATCACCGAGCGGGTCGTTGCGATGCCGGACGGCGGTGACGCCTTCGGTTTGATAGAGAGCCTGAGTGATGGTTTGCAGCGTTGATTTTTGCTGTTCTTCCTGCATTGGGTTTTCAGACAGCAGCAGCACCGAGATCGGCGCGAGCTGACCGATGCCAAACTCGCGATCGAGCACTCTCATGCCCTGTCGCGTGCTGGCCGAGGCTGACAATTGGCCGCTGATATCGTAGGTGACGGTGCGCTCATTTTGGAAACCAACCCATGCTGGTGGCAGCAACAGAGCCAGTCCGAACAGCAACGTCACCATCGGGCGACGGGTGAGTTGGATCGCCATCCAATTCCACAACCAGTCGCCAGGCGAGCTGTCTTTGTCATTGACGCTGCGATTGCTGATCAATTGAATTCGCGGTCGATGGCTGACTTGTCCCGCCGACGTCGGCCAAAAGACTTTGGGCCCCAACAAGCACAAACAGGCTGGCGTCAGGGTCATGCAAACGAGCAGCCCGATGGACAAACACACGGCGATGATCGGGCCCGTGTGATGGAACTTTCCAAAGTCGGCAAACCAGAGCATGCCCAAGCCAACGATCGTTGTCATCGCACTGCCGATCAGGGCACCGCTGACCTGCGTGAGTGCTTTTCGGCAGGCAACGGGCCAAGGCGATTGGGCGGCTTCTTCTCGTAAACGAGCGATCAGGAACAGGCAGTAGTCCGTGCCGGCACCAAACAGAATCACGACCACAAAGATCCGGCTGGTTGTGTAGATCTGAACGTCCAATCCGGGAACCCAGCCAGATTGCGAAGCTTGCGTGAGAAAGGTGACCGCGGCGGTCGACACCATCACCGCAATGGCGATCGAAAACAGGGGGACAGCAACCAGCAATGGGGCTCGGTAAACGATCGCCAGCAGCAACAGGATCATCACCACCGTGAACCACTCGGTGTACTGAATGGCTGAGCGAGCGGCCGAAAGGGTTTGCCCACCGATCGCGGCTGAGCCTGTGACAAGCAGTTGAGGCGAGCCGGATTTGGCGCGTTCTTCTTCGGTCAAGTAAACCTGGCTGTAGGCGATCGTCTGATCCACGATCTCTTGCAACTGTTCCAGCAATTCGATGTTGCCGGTCGCCGCCAGTTCACTGGCAAGCGTCAGCACCGCCAGTTGTGCTCGCGGGGTTTTGAGTTGCGAGCCGAGCGTCCGGTCTTCCCAACTGTAGATGTCCAGCAGCGGTTCCCAGTCCTCAAGCGGTCGTTTGGAAATTGGCAACACCGACATCGGCAGGTCCGAATCCAAGACCAAAGCGGCTTCCAGGTCTTCGGCGATTCGAGCTGTGGTCTCGGAGATGGTGTTGGTTTCATCTTCTGAGTTGTCGGTCTGCTGTTCCTTGGCGGATTCTCCGGTTGGTTGATTCGAGGGTGTGGTGGCGTCAGATGGCTCCGCTGCAACGGATGGTTGATTTACCATCTGAAGGCCAAGCAGGTTGCCGCGATCCCAGTAGGCGATGGCCAGCCTTGGTTCGTAGGGTGTCGGCGAGGTTTCTGGGACGCGATCACCAAGTGATTCGTAGAACTGCGAATCGATTTCAATCGCTTGATCCAACGCTTGGTTGGCAACGTTCCACCATCGTTTGGCCGTTTCTTCTTCACCGTTTTCGTGAAGCTGCGTCGCACGTTGCCAGGCGACCTCACCGAGGCGGTGATACAGACGGCGGATCAAATCCAGTCCGATCAGGCGATCGGTTTTGGTCAGGTCTTGGTCGGCACGCGAAAGGGTGACGACCATTTGGCTGCGCGCACGCGTGCCCAGGAAGGCTTCGTCGAGCAACTGTCCACCGGCGACGCTGGTTTGCGTTGCGGGGAGGTATTCAAAGTCGCCGTCGAGAGCGACTTGTTTCCAGGTGGGAGAAAGGACTTTGCAAAAAATGGCAAAGACGACCCAGCCCAAAACGATCCAATGAGCATGTGCGATGACCTGTCGAGAGAATCGTTGGGTGGCGCTGGTTTTCATTAATCGCGAGAGGGACGGCGACGCGGGGAGTCATTGTTATCGCGCTGACGATCATTCGAAGCGCGATCCCCGGAAGGACGCGTATCGGACTCAACTCCCAAAGCCGCCAGGGCTTGCTGGATGGCTTCGGCCGAGACGCCACCGCTGAGATTGATGATCTCAACGTCGCCTCCCGGTTTCGCGGCAACGTCCAACTTGTCGACCATCTCGGCGATCAAGTCAAGCAGCGATTCGCCCTCGGCACTGATCAACAGCGTGTTGCCGACTTCATCGACACCCATCGAAAGCTTGCCATTGAACGAGAAATCCTGGCCTCCGCCGTCTTTTCCGCTTTCGCTGTCTTCCAGACCGGTCCCACTTTCGCGGTTGCTTGCGTTTTGTTGTCCCCCCCGATTGCCGCCTTTGCCGCCGCCTTGGAAAGCCTTGTCGTTGCTGCTGAGCAAATCGCGGTAAGCGTCTTTGACCGTCTCTGCAATCTTCGAGGCTCTGCCGTATTGGATATGGATCAGCTTGGTGTAGCGGACTTTACGTGGGTTCACCGGTTCGGGGACATCCCACAGGCGAATCAGTTCTTCGATCGTTTGCAGTTGTTGTCCGGTCGCACCGGTGACGATCAAGGTTCCGGTGTCCGAGTTGGGGACAAATTTCAACTTGCCCGATGCACCCAGGCCTGTCGGCCCCTTCTTTTCGGAATCGTTGCTGCCGAAATACCAGCGATAGAAGTTATCTGCGTCATCATCCTCATCTTCTTCGTCATTAGCGAAGTAGTCTTCTAGGTCGAGTGCGACAAAGGACACGGACGCATAACGGATACGGAACACGTGGTACGGCCGACGCGGCGGCGTGACTTGAAGCATCAATTCTTCCAAGCGATCCAGTGCAGCGGTGTCATCGCTGCGAAGGATCAAGTTGCCCGCCGGATCGAGCTTGATTTCGATCTTGGGTTTGGAGGAGGCTGTTTCGGTCGAGACGGTTGTTGGTGTTGCTTCCGAGTGGTTGGTCGTGGTGGACGTTTCTTCGGGTTGTGTGTTCTCGGATGTATCGCCGTTGGAAACCGCGTTGACCCAAGTCAACTTGTCAGGGGAAGGTTTGAGGCGTGTGAGTTCTGATTCCGGTGGCAAGATGACTGCGGGCGCCTCCTCGGTCTCTTCTGTTGAATTTTCTTCTTCGGAATCGGATTCTTCCTCTTCACGTTCTTCGCCAATCGCATCGATCGGATCTTTGAATTCGTCTGCGTCCGGTAGAACCAATTCGGTGCCTGAAAGTTGCTGCCAGCGAGTTTGCAAGCGTTGCAGGTATTCGAGTGTTTCGGGAGTTGCCGACGCTTCGATGACTCGCATCGTCCGTTCGCTACCACCGGGAGGAGGCAGTTCACCGAGTTTGATCAGCAGGGAGCGGACCTCTTCCATTTCCGTTTCGTTGGCCCACAGCAAGACCTGGCGATAAGCGACGTTGGCGGTGACGCGGAATTTGTCTTTTTCCTTTTCGTCGTCGTCATTGTTTCCGCCCCATCCGTAGTAGCTGTATCGCGAACGGGAGTTGCTGTCGTCTTCTTCCGGTTCTTGACCCATCAGGAAAGAAATGGACTCCGCGACTTCAGCAGCGCCGAGGCGACGCAACTGCAGGACTTCCAGCTTTCGTTTGCCGCCGTCGAGTCGTTCAATCAGCGATTTGATGATGAAGCGATCCGCAGCCGAGCCGGAGACGATGACCGCCGAGTTGTCTTTGTCGACGCGGATGCGCGTGGTGGGTTCCAGCACGTTCATCTCTTGAGCGATCTCGATCAGCTTTTCAGGATCCAGTGATACCAATCGAAACACGTCGACTCGCGAGGTTGCGTCGGTGAGACTGCGGAGCGATCCACCGGGGACGTCAATGCGTTTGATGAATTCGGCAGCGATCGCGACTCGGTCGAGCGGGGCACGAATCAGCACGGAGTTTTGGCGTGAGTTGGCGACGATCGAAATTTCGACATCGCCTTTGGCTTCGCCGCCTTTCTTGCCTTGCTGTTGCTGCATCTGTTGCATGCGCTGCATCATCTGCATTTGTTGTTGCGACATCGGGGCGGAGTCTTTTTTCTCGACGCCGAGGAATTGTTCGAGCATCTTCTTGGCTTCTTCAGCCGGGATGTGCCGCAAGCGGAACTCGGGTGCCAAAGCGTCACGGCTGGCGGCATCGCGTTCTTCGGCGAGCAAGTGAGCGACTTGGCGGAGGTTCACCGCAACGTCCATCACTTCGATGCGATTGGTCGTAGCCAAAGGAATGATTTTGCCCGCGCTGCTGAGCATGGCTTTGAGTTCTTCCGAGAGCTTTTCAGCGGACAGCCAGCCGGCATCGAGCATCGTGCGCACAAAGCGGTGGTCTTCGAGTTCATTCAGTTCGCTGACTTCCACTCGTCGGACCATGCCGGGATTGACGGCATCGGTTTTGACAATCGCGATGCCACCTTCCAAGTCCAGCATGGTGTAACCGCGGGCGAGCAGGTGGCGGTTGATCAAGTCGGCGGTTTCGGCGACCGTCAATCGTTCGGGGCTGATCAGGTTGACCGTGTCGCCGGGGAGTTCTTGCCAGTCGATGGGTTGTTCGGAGATGTCTGACAACCAGCGCACCAAGTCGACCCAGCCTTGATTGCGGAACCGGAAGCCAACCTTGCCATCATCACCGATGGTGGCTTTGAGTTCGTTGGGGTCAGCGGATTGAGCGTCGACGCTATCACGACGAATGACTTTGGGGGGGGCTGGTTCAGACGGTTTACCTTCGGCTTCTTTTCCATCGGTTTTTTCTTGGCCTTTCCCATCGGGGGCAGCTCCCGGTGGCGGAGCGCCTGGTGGACGACCACCAGGGCCAGGCATCGGACCGTTGGTGGTGATCACTTTTCCATCTGCCGTTCGAATCACCGTCGGCCCTTGAGCCGACGACCGGGGCGAAGGGGTGACCACCAGGAGCGTTGCAGCGGCAGCGCAGCTCAACCAACGCAACAGCAGTTTGCCGCGAATGGTCGTTCCGTGCTGACCCGCACGAGCTGCGAGTTGAGACGTACCGTGAGTGTGGAGAAGCAGCACAGCGCGCTCGCGAAAAGAGAAGCAAGGGATGTCGTGGGGGCATCATGGGGGCATGAAGGCGGATGGAATCCCCAAGAGTGCATTATGGACGAACCCCCCTGACAATACAACGAAAAGACCAGGGTTCCTCCAAAGCAGACTCTCGACGCGTAAAAAGCGGATTGTTACCCTTGAAGGATGGCCGCTGCCTGGGGCAAAAGAGTGGTGTTTGCTGCCGCGAACCAAGGAATTCTGAATCGTCGAGCTCTGTCTGGATGCCACTTGGAATCGCCGAATGCCGTTGGCTTCGTTGCGGTTTCGACTTCGATGAACAATTCGGCGTTGGGTTCACTACAGTATTCGTATTGCACTCCACCGGATGGTTGCTGTTGCATTGTCCCGCGAAAGGTTGCCGCCGAGGCATCTTTGGATCGAACAGGGCGAGTGTTTTTGCTAGACGGACATTGTGAGACGAGTGTCGAGCACTGCTCGGTCGATTTCCTTTCTTCACCAAATGAACGCAGAGTTGTTTTCAATGACCCGCTTTTTTTCGCTTCCCGTCGCGTGGACACGTCAGGCCCTGTTGGGGGCTGCCTGTGGAGTTGCTTTTTTGACCGGAGGCGTTGCGGCACAAGCCGAGCCGACGTTGACCATTGGGTCGAAGGCACCAGCACTGGACATCGAACATTACATTCACGAAGAGCTTGGCAAATTTGGTCCTGTCACCAACTTTGAAGAAGGCAAGGTCTACGTGGTCGAGTTTTGGGCGACTTGGTGTGGTCCCTGCATTCAAAGCATGCCCCACTTGGTTGAGCTGCAAGAACGTTACCGCGATCAGGGCGTTCAAATCGTCAGCATCTCGGACGAAGACCTGGAAACGGTCGAAGGCATTCTCGAACGAGATTATCCCGGGAAAGAAGGCGTCACGTTCGCCGAGCTGACCTCGGCTTACACGTTGACCGTCGACCCAGATGGGTCGTCCACGGACGACTACATGCGTGCTGCGAATCAGAACGGGATCCCTGCCGCCTTCTTGGTTGGCAAGACGGGCGTGATTGAATGGATCGGCCACCCGATGAGCATCGACGAGCCACTGGAACAAGTCATTGAAGGCACTTGGGACCGGGATGCGTTCAAAGAGCAAATGGCGCGTCAGCAACGCTTGGAAGAAGCGATGCAAAAAGTCAATCGTTTGGCAGGGGAAGGAAACTTCGACGACGCGATCAAAGTCATCGACAAAGTGCTCGAAGAGTTTGAAGGTGCCGATGACGAGATGAGCCAATCCGTTCGCAAGCAACTGACCCAGTTCAAATTCGGTTTGCGTTTGGATTCAGGCGATCTTTCGGAAGACGTGATGACGTACTTCCGTGGCCAACTGAAAGAAGCCAAGGGCAACCCACAGGCCATGGCGCAGTTCGCTTACGGGTTGATGTCATCGATTCAACAAGGAGCCGAGGTCGGCGATTTGGCGGATGAAACGCTGGTGGCACTCAACGCGGAAATCGAAGGTGCAAACCCGCAAATCCAACCTTTGATGCACGTTCTTGTGGCACAAATGAACGCTTCGTTGGAACGATTCGACGCGGCGATCGAAGCCCAGAAGCAGGCCGTTGAGAAATCGGAAGGCCGTCAAAAGGATCGCATGGAAAGCATGCTCGAAGAACTGCAAGAGCTTGCGGGCCAGGGGGCAACTGCAGAAGTCGACTCGCCGGAAGAAGGTGAGTGAGTCAGGCTCAGGCGGGCAGTCCTGATCAATCGTCTCGTTTGCGGTTGTCGGGAATCAGTAAACGGTTTGGATCCACCCAAGCCCTGTCGAATGTTTCGATGGAGGTGAGGGGGGGACAAGCCGTTGCGGTCATTGGTGAAAATGGTGCCGGCAAAAGTACCTTGATGAAGGTGCTGGCCGGGATCGTTTCGCCCGACCAAGGGCAGGTTGAATTGGACGGTCGAGTTCTGGCTTGGTCGGGCCCTCGCGACGCGATCGACGCTGGGATTGCGTTGATTCATCAAGAGTTGAACCTGCACGACAACCTGAGTGTTGCTGAGAATTTGTTTCTTGGCCGTGAGCCCTCTCGCTTTGGTTTGCTGGACCGAGCAGAACTTCGACGAGCGGCGTCGCTGTGGCTGGAACGAGTGGGGTTGTCAGTGTCCCCTGATGCACCGGTGGGACCGCTTCCGATCGCGTCGAAGCAGTTGATTGAGATCGCGCGAGCTTTGGCGACCGACGCTCGCGTGGTCATCATGGATGAGCCCACCAGCAGCCTCAGTGAAGAGGAATCGCTGCGGTTGTTTGAGTTGATTGAACGTTTGCGCGAAGAAGGTGTGGCGATCATTTACATCTCCCACCGTTTGCACGAGATCATCCGTTTAGCGGACCGAGTCGAAGTGCTGCGTGATGGCGAGCATGTCGAAACACTCACAACGCCGGACATCACCCATGATGCGATGGTCCGAGCCATGGTTGGACGCGATCTCACGCGTCGTTCCCACGAGGCCTCGAAAGAATGCCTTGAGCCGCGGCTGACCGTGTCAGGATTGAAGGTTGGTTCCAGTGCAGCACCGCCGGTCGATTTGCAGGTGCGAGGCGGGGAAGTGGTCGCGCTCGTGGGATTGGTCGGAGCCGGTCGGACGGAAATCGTGGAAACGATCTTTGGTGTTCGGGATCGGTTTGGCGGAGAAATTCTGGTGGATTCGAAGCCGGTGAAAGTTGGTGTCGATGGTGCCATCGCAGCCGGGTTGGCGCTGGTGCCCGAGGATCGAAAGCGAACCGGGCTCTTGGTTCAATCCAGTGTTGGTGACAACACGACGCTCGTCTGGATGGCTCAGGAGGGCGTGTTTCGCAATCGCAAGGCGGAACGAGCGACAGCCGCAGAGCTGATCGACCGTCTGCGTGTGAAGACCGCGTCCCAAGAAATTGAAATCGCGTCTTTGTCCGGTGGAAACCAACAAAAGGTGGCTCTGGCAAAGTGGTTGGCGGGCGATGTGAAGGTCTTGATGCTCGATGAGCCAACACGAGGAGTCGACATTGGCGCAAAATCTGAGATCTACGAAGTGATCGATCAGTTGGCGAACCAAGGCATGGGAGTGTTGGTGGTCAGCAGTGAAATGGAAGAAGTCTTTGCAATCGCCGACCGTGTGATTGTCATTTCCGATGGTTGCGTCGCGGGTGAATTGGCAAGATCAGAATTGACCGAAGAGGCGATCATGCGTCTCGCGGTGGCAAAGGGCGAACCAGCCCAAGGTTGAAACGAATGCGTGGCAAGAATTTTGGCATCTTTGCGTTGCTGATCGCGATTGTGGTCATCGCAACTTGGTTGGAAGGCAACTTCGTGGCCGCCGCCAATCTGAAGACATTGATCCGCGATACCAGTCTGTATGGGTTGATCTCGATCGGTGTGGCGATGGTGATCATCACGGGCGGCATTGATCTGTCCATTGGATCGTTGATTGCATTGTGCGGTGTGATGATGGTGCAGGTCATTGACGTGCGCTATGAACGCTACGATTCGGTCGGGAGCATCGTGGAGATCGAGCGACCGGACGAAGGTGATACTCGCATCCGGATGGATTCCCAAATGGATCCGATTCGGGCAGGAGACCGAATGGTTTACGCGGGGGTTTTCAGCGAATCAAAGGTTTATTTGACGGGCGAAGTTCAAGAAGACGGCCAAGTTTGGTGGACGACTGGCAACCCGGTGCGTTCGCTGCAGCCTGGAACCGCCGTGTCGATGGAACGCATCCGTTACACGAACCCATTGTTGGCGTGTGGGTTGGTGTTGTTGGCGGGCGCGCTGATCGGTGGCTTGCACGGGTTGCTGGTGACGCGCGCGCATTTGCAACCGTTTGTCGTGACGCTGTGTGGTTTGCTCGTGTATCGCGGATTGGCTCGCGTTTGGACCGGCGACGATCAAGTCGGTTTGGGCAGCGCGTTGGCTGATTTCAAAGCGACGGTGACCGGAAACGTCTTTGAAATCCCTCTGCCGTTGGTGGCGAAGTTGTCGGGCGCGTCGGAGTCGTGGTCCGAGTGGACTTGGATTGCATTCCCCTTCACGGGTCTGTTGTTGATCTTGGTCGCGTTTGTGGCCTGGGTGTTTTTGGAACACAGCGTCGCTGGTCGTCACTTGTTGGCCGTCGGCGAAAATGAAGAGGCAGCCCGCTTCAGTGGTATTCGTACGGAGCGGTTGATCGTGATGGCGTACGTGGTCAGCGGGCTGCTGGCGGCACTCGCAGGGATTCTGTTCCTGCTGGAATGGAACTCGGTTCAGCCCGGATCAAGCGGTAATTTCTACGAGCTGTACGCGATTGCGGCCGCGGTGCTGGGCGGTTGTTCGCTGCGCGGTGGACGCGGCGCTGTGTTCGGCGTGATCGCTGGTGCCGCAGTGATGCGATGCCTTTACAAAGCCATTGTGGTCTTGGGCATTGAGCAGCAATGGGAGATGGTCATCATTGGTGGCGCGCTGTTGGCCAGCGTGCTGTTTGACGAAGTCTGGCGACGCTACCAGTTATGGAAGTCGTCGGTCAGGGTTGAAACGTCAGCGTGACTTCGGTGCGATAGCGTTTGCCATCTCGAAGAATGACCATCGAGATGGGACGTTGATCGGGTTGGGCCATGCCAGCCAACGCGACCAAGTGATCGTCGTCTTCGACGTTGATGGAATCAAACTGCAGGATGATGTCACCGCGTTGCAGGTGAGCTTTCTCGGCGGGGGAACCGGGACGGATGTCTTTGACTCGAGCCCCACCCAGTTTAATTTCTTCGCGCGGACCAAAGTGCGAATCGAAGTCCGGTGTGATCTTCATCGAGGCGTAAATGCCCGATGCTGGGGACAGGTCCGCCGCCGCGAAATTGGGGTCCAAAGTGACACCGAGGTACCCGCGACGAAGGCGGCCGTGAACGATCAATTCCTCGGCCACACGAGCGGCCATGTTGATGGGGATGGCGAATCCAATCCCTTCACTGCCACCACTGCTGCTAGCGATCGCGGTGTTGATCGCGATCACCTCACCACGAAGGTTCAGCAGTGGACCGCCGCTGTTGCCGGGGTTGATGGCAGCATCGGTTTGAAAGAAGTCCTGCAGATCAATTCGTTCTTCGCCCAGTGATAAATCTCGCCGTCCTTTGGCACTGAGGATTCCAAAGGTGACCGAGTGGCTGAGTCCGAACGGGCTGCCGATGGCGATGACGAAGTCGCCAATTTGAACTTGGTCGCTGTTCGCCAATCGGGCTGGAGGAGGCATCTTTGCAAACGAGCTGGTTCCACGGCGGATGGAATCTCGCTCAGCTGATTCGATGCCCGCAATCGAAGGCGACAGTTTCATGACAGCGACATCGGTGTTGGGGTCCATCAAAATCTTTTCTGGAACCCAACGTCGACCATCGCTGGTACGCATCACGATCTGGTTGGATGCGGCGCCTTTGATGACGTGACGATTGGTCAGCACCCATGCTTCGCCCGCGACGTCGAGAACGACACCACTGCCGGCTTCGTCGAACGATTCGGCGGTCGCTCCGCTGCCCTGGGTCTTGTGGGCCTCGATGTGGATCACGCTGGGTTTGACGAGATGGCTGACCCGGCGGACCAAATTACCCAACCGGTCGAAGTGCTCAAACTCTTCTGCGAGTTCGTCGAACAATCGATCGCGTGCCACATCGACTTGATCGGACGATGGCAGCATGGCCCCCGAGCGAGGTCCTTCCAGGCGGGAGCCTGTGCCAACCGCCACTGAGTCGGCCGATGGTTTTCGAAGGACGTAAGGGGGGACGCTGTCCTGGGCCGCAGCCGAACGGCTATGGTGAACTCCAGACAACAACGCCAGCAACATCAGCGATGCCGCTAGCAGGATGGTGCTGAAGGAGAAATTCATCGGGATTCCGGCATGGATCGGAAATTGTTTGTCGTGGATTGAGGCACGACTGCATTCGTCACGTTGGAGATGGATCACGTTGGCGAACGTCCGGACGCGGAATGGGAACGATGAGGAACGGGGGCAGCCCCGGACGCTGGCCAGCCAAAAAGGCAGCGAGAGAGCGGGGCGATTCTACGCATCGTCCAAGTCGCCGGGCCAGCTTTCGTTTGCGGAAACGCTGACGCATAACTGCCAGAAACCGACCAATCCGAACGCGAATTTCTCGCGAGCTGCTCATTTCGAGGGTGCAAGGGGTGCGATTATCCCGGTCTTTTGGGTTAAAGGGGTGTTCTGTGTTGTTTGGCGGGGGGCCGACATTTATTCTGAGGGTCATTATCCGGTCCCTTGATTAGGGGATTTATCCAACGTGAACGGCTGGTCTCAACATGAAACGCACCCCTTGGAAAGCTCAACCTTCTCCGTCCCGCACCAATTCGAAGCGTGCTCGCGAACGATCCGCGGCTCGAAAACACTCCAGGTTGCGACGCAGCCGAATGGAAACGTTGGAGAGCCGGCATTTGTTGGCCGCGATCAGTGGCGAAGTGTTTTTGGATCTTGACCAGAACGGGACGCGGCAGGCATCCGAAGAAGGTGCCGCGGATGTTCGCGTTTACTTGGACGAGAACGTCAACGGGATCATGGATGAAGGCGAGGAGTCTGTGCTGACGGACTCGGCAGGTGTCTTTTCATTCTCTCAATTGCCGGCTGGTGAATATCATGTTCGCGTGTTGCCGGACCAAGGTTTGGTTCAAACTGCACCGCAAAGGTCATTCGGTTTGTTGGAAACGGTGACGGATGAATTCGGTGTGAGTGTTCGTGGGTCTCAGGCGTTTCAGTTTGGAACGAATGAAGTCGACAATGAACGCATTGTGGAGTTGCTTGGCCAGCCCACGGTCAGTCGCCTCGACGGCATCGCGCGAATCAACGATGGAGATCTGTTGGCGGTCGACACTCGTGCCAACGAAGTGTTTCGAATCAACCCCAGCAATGGCGAGATCACGCGTTTGGGAACCACGAACGTCGACATCGTCGGCGGGTTGGCCTACGACGCGGTCACGGACAGTGTTTACACCCTGGTACAAGGTGGTGGCGACAATTCACTGCGGCGTCTTGGTCGATTGGATGTGAATACCGCCAAGACGACATTGATCGGCGGCGGACGTTCGGGGTTGGCATCGGTCGCGGACATCACGTTTGATCCTGTCAACCGAAGATTGATTGGATTCGACGACACCGACAACGAGTTCTTCGCGTTCGACTTGTTTGGTAACGGCCAGACATTGTCCTATTCTTCGCGGAGCGTCGACACGTTCACGATGAGTTTGGCCGGTTCGGAACTCACCGCTGACTTGCCGGCGGACAGCACTTACGTGACGATGTTCGATGCTGATGATACGGGGTTGGTGTCGACGATTTTGGTCGACGTTGACACGGGGGAGGTCACCGATTCGTTTCGTGTCGATCATCCGATCAAACCTGTTGCACTGACTCGCCCAACCACCGGCAACAATTCTCAGTATGTTGAGGTGACCGAGTTTCAGTCGGTCGCCGGTTTGCAGTTTGGAATCTCGCAAGACGTGATTGGATTCCGGGTTCGTCCGAGCAATCCCGAGTCCGGCGTGGGGGCCTTGGGGCAAGAGGGGCTGACTGTGGTCGGCGGTGCAATTGGTTCCGACGTCGTGGAGGTGACGTTGAATCGACGTCCAGACTCGGACGTTGTCTTGAACTTGGAGATCGTCGCACCCGGTGGAAGCAATCCTGGCGTGACCTTGGAAACCACCCAGCTTGTGTTCACGCCCGACGATTGGGATCAAGTCCGTCGCGTGGTGGTTTCACCCGACACTGACAATCCAGTGAACGTCATCACCAGTGTCGACCTCGAGTTTTCGGTGGACTCCGATTCGTCGGACCCTGCTTGGGGAGTTCTCCCGCTCAAGAGTGTCAGCGTGCGAGTGTTGCCTCCGGTTTTGTCGGTGGAATTGAACCAGCCAGTCATCAACGAGATGATGATTGAAGCCGGGTTCGCCCAGACGTTCAATAGCTTGAATGACCAGTACATTGAGTTCCGAGGCACACCGAACGAACGTTTGCCCGATGGAACTTACTTCGTTGCGATTTCCGAAGATAACTTCAGCGAAGGTACGGTTGAAACGATCATCGATTTGTCAGGTCAGTCGTTTGGTTCCAACGGCTTTTTAGTTCTGTTGCAGGAAGGCAACAGTTACGAAGCCGCATTTGGTTCGCGGGTTTTGGAGAGCGATGAGTCGGGGTTCATGGGGCTTCCTGGCGACATCTACACCGATGAGTCGGACAATGGTTCCTTGTTGCGCACCTTTGACAACCGCGGCTACTTTTTGATTCAAACGGATGTCCCGCCAGTCCTGGGGGATGACATCGACACGGATGACGATCAACGGGCGGACGAAGGCGGTTTGTTGTCGACTTGGGACGTGCTGGATGCGCTCTCGATCCAGGATTACGTGTTTGGGGACAACTTCGCTTACGCTCCGATTCTGTTTGCTGAGAACATCGGTTCCAGCTCGCGAAGTTACGTGTTGCCACCGGGTGGAACGGTCGTCGAGGCCGATGGCTTCGGCTATGTCGGTCGACTAGGCGATTCCATTGGTTCCTCGGCAGAGGATTGGGTGTTCGGTACGCCAGTGGACGCGGCCGACGGGTCGGCAATTGAATTTGAAACCGGCGGCAAGCACGAGTTGTTGTCGTCGTCGGTATCGCAACCCGCGCTGGCGGATCGATTGCTCAACCACATCGGTGAAAGCAACTTCGTAGGCGGTGTTCGGGGCCAGATCATGCTGGCACCATCCGCCGGAGCGATTGCCAATGGGGCTCCCGAGGATCTGAGGTTGCCAGGCCAGGGCGTGACAGTCTTCGCGGACACCAATGGCAATGACCGGTTGGATGATCTGACCTTTGTCGTTGAGCCGGATGATGTGGTCCCACCGTTTGATCCGCTGGATCCAACGGTTCAGGATCTCGACTACGTTCTGACCAACCAATATCCTGGTGTCACGATCACGAGCACCAGCGGGAATTCTTTCTCGAACACTCCAATTCTGGCGGAACGTCAGTACCTGAGTGGTCGAATCAGTGGCAACCGCGTGTTCAGCGATGGTGGGTTCCAGCAGTTCACAGATTACAACCGATTGCGGTTTGATTTTTACCGGCCCGTCAAATCGGTCTCGATTGATGCACTCGGCAGTGCGTTCACGTCCTTCGTTTCCTACGGACGGTTGGATGCATTCAATATCGACGGTGATCTGATTGCCACGGCAGTGAGTGGTGTGTTGGTGAACGGTCGTCGCGAAACGGTGACATTATCGGTTCCCTCGGATGAGATCGTTCGAGTCGAGGCCTACACCGACACCAGCATCATCGGTGGAACCACGTTTGGTGCCTTTGATCGATTGACGTACACGCAAAGCGAAGCGTATGCCGAAACGGATCAAGACGGCATCTATGAGTTGCGATCGTTGTTCGAAGGCGACTATGACCTGCAAGTCCAAACGGGAACTGGGGCAACCGCGTTGCTCGGTGCCGCCGAACATCCCTTCACTGTTTCGCGTTTTGAAAACTACGTTTTCGAAGACGTGTTCCGGGTCAACACGCTTCCGAAAACCACCGACCAAGTGATCTTGGTTGATGAGAATTTGCCCGCTGGTACTGAGATCATGGTTCAGCAAGCGGATGACGCGGATCAGCCGGTCGATGGAGGCGTGCCGCTGTTGTACGAAATCATCGGTGGGAACTCAGACGGGTTAGTGGTCGAATCCAGCACGGGACATTTGACCGTGACCGGTGAAGCAGATTTGGACTTCGAGACGGAGCCCAATCGAATCATCACCATGCGAATCACGGATGCTGCGGGCGCGAAGACGACGAACCGAATCACGCTCTCGCTGCGTGACATCAATGAGGCACCAGTCGTGGAAGACACGCCTTTGATGGTGACCGAAGATGTGCCAGCGGGGTCCGCCATTGGTCGCGTCAAAGCGTTTGACCCTGACATTGCGCACGACCAAACGTTGACATTTGAGTTGGTCGGCGGTGAGGCACAGAATGATTTCAGCGTTGACCCTGCGACGGGCGTGGTCACGTTGTTGAACGCGGACAGTTTGGATTTCGAGAACAACACTCAGCGTACATTGCTGGTTCGTGTCAGTGACGACGCGGCGATTCCAGCAGAGACCATTGTTGAACAGCAAATTTTGGTTCTCAACGAAAATGATCGGCCGTCGATTTCTCAGACCCAGTTCACCCTGTCTGAAGACGCGACGGGAGAATTGTTCCGTCTGGTTGTCGATGACCCCGACGAAGATCAAACGCATCGCTTTGATGTGATTGGTGGAAGTGCCGCTAACTTCGTTCAGGTCACGCAAGAAGGCGCCGTGCGATTGCTGCCCGGTGCTGAGTTGGATTACGAGTCGTTGCCGAACCTGACGCTAGCGGTTCGTGTGAGCGACAACGGTGGTCCGCCCTTGGCTGAAACAGCCACCATCCAGATTTCATTGTTGAATATGAATGAACAGCCAACGTTGCAACCGTCCGTGGTGCAGTTCAACGAGGGCAGCATTCCTACCGCCGACCAGGTTTTGACGCTGGTGGATCCAGAGCAGCGGCCGGAAGATTACAGCCTTGAGTTGCTGGACGGGCCTTCGAGCTCACTGTTTGAATTTGTTGCCGGAACGGGCGCCGAATCGGGAACGGGAACATTGCAACTCGCGTCCGGCATGGAACTGGACTACGAGGATCAAGCCATCCATTCATTGAGTTTCCGAATCACGGACACGGCGGATAGCTCCGTCGTTCCGATCACTGAAACCTTGCAGGTGGAAGTCCTCAACCGAAATGAGGATCCCAGCATCACCACGGAGCGTGTTGTCGTCTCGGAAGTGCCTTATCCAAACGGGGCGCCCACTTCGAGCGAAGGTTGGGTGATCGTTGGCCGGATTGATGTGACCGACCCAGATGGTGACTTGGTCACCACGCAATTGGTTGGTGGCACCGGATTTGGCAACTTCGATTTGGATCCGAATTCTCGGTTGCTGCGGGTTCGACCGGGAGCGGTCTTTGACGTCGACGCGCCGGGGGCACCAGCCCAGACGTTGGTGATTCGTGCGGATGATGGCACGACCTCGACCGACCGCACCATCACAGTGGATGTGAACAACGTCAATGAGCCACCAGTGTTTGATCTGGCGATTGCCGATGCAACGTTCCAAGACCGAACACTGGTCAGCGGCGAGTATCTGGAAATGCAATTGCCCGAGAATATGGTCAGTGATCCCGAAGGCGGAAACTTCTCAATCCGCATCTTTGGTGAATCAGGCACGTTGCCAAGCTGGATGAAGTACGACATTGAAACACAAACGTTGACGGGGACACCGGGGCCGCTGGATACTGGTGTTTATCAATTGACGGCTCGTGCGTTGGAATTCGGACCTCGCCCATTGGCGACGGATGTTGAGTTCACTTACACCGTTGCGATGGGGACCACACCGTTTCAAAACGGCCGCAACCGTTATGATGTCGATTCCAACCAATCCGTTGCACCGCTGGATGCACTGCGAATCATCAACCACTTGCAAGTCAACGGTCCCGGACCGATGGACGCCGGCAGTCTGGAGTCATTCCCAGGGTTCTTGGATGTTTCCGGCAATGGCGAGGTCACATCCTTGGATGCTTTGCTCGTCATCAATGAAATCAATCGTCTGGCGAACGAAGCGAACCAGGCTGAAGCGGGGGCTGAGCCCGTCGTGGTCGAGACTTCGGTCGATGATTTCTTGCGTCGAGAAGACGCGGTGGATGAGGTGTTGGCAGCGGAATGGGATACACCGACACTGTTTTAATCGAGAAGATGAGGCACCATGGCAGAAACGGGCACGGACGCTGAAGACGTTGCGTCTGGAGCTGGCTTGCGTTCGACCCGTTGGGCACACGCCGAGCGGGTTTTGAAGGACTCGTTTGGCTTTGAACGTCTGCTGCCGCCTCAACAGAAGGTCATTGAGCGACTGTTTGACGGTCGCAACGTGGTCGCGTTGATGCCCACGGGCAGTGGAAAAAGTCTGTGCTATCAATTGGTCAGTCAGTGTCTGCCTCACCTGACGGTGGTGGTGTCACCGTTGGTTGCTTTGATGAAAGACCAAGGTGATTCGCTGAAACGGCGAGGCATTGAAGTTGCCAGGTTGGACCATTCCGCTTCGCCGCAGGAACTTCGCGTGGATCTGCAGCGGGTTCGGTCGGGGCATTGCAAACTGCTGTACGTCTCTCCTGAACGTTTTTTCAATGAGCGTTTTCAAGCGGTGTTGGGTGGAACTCCCATTTCGATGTTGGCGGTTGACGAAGCTCATTGCATGAGCGAGTGGGGGCACCACTTTCGCCCCGAGTACCTGCGATTACCGGACGTGGTGGAGGAGCACAGCATCCCGCAAGTGTTGGCGTTGACAGCGACCGCGCCGCAACGTGTCGTTCGCGAAATTCGCTCGGCGTTTGGTTTGGAACGAACCGATGTTGTGAAGGTTCCCACGCATCGTTCGAATTTGCACCTGCAGTGCACACAGGTGACCTCTCGTGAGCGGGACGAGCGATTGCTGGAACAGCTTCGCAAGGCGGCGAAGTCTCGAACCAAAGGCGTCACAATTGTGTATGTCACTCGTCGTCGAACCGCGGAACTACTGGCCGAGTCGCTTAACGAGGAAGGCCTTTCTGCGATGGCTTATCACGCAGGATTGACCAGTGAACAACGGGATTCAATTCAGCAGTGGTTCCTCGATTCCAACAACGGAATCTTGGTGGGCACGGTGGCATTTGGGATGGGGGTGGACAAGCCCAACGTTCGCCGCGTGATTCACTACAACCCATCGTCATCGTTGGAAGCGTACAGTCAAGAGATCGGGCGAGGCGGTCGCGATGGCAAGGCGACACAGTGTCAGACTTGGTTGGTTCCTGAAGACCAAGTCGCCATTCGGAATTTGCCATGCAGCGATTGGCCGACGAAGGAGTCGGTGGAACGTTTGCTGGATCGATTGATCGGCCAGCCGGATTCGTTTTATTTGGCGCTCGGCAAGTTGGCCTGGGAAGTGAATCTGTCATCCGGCGTGGTTGGCACCTTCATGATTCAGTTGCGACAACGGGGGTGTTTGGAATTGTTGCCTGCTCGGTACGACGTCTACCGAGTTAAACCGAGGTGTGAAATTTCGGAAATCGCTTCCCGAAGCGGATCGATCGATCCTGAGGCTGTTTCGGCGGTGGTCGCGTCGTTGGTGAAAGCCAAGCGGGCGTACCGCGTCAATTTGGTGGTGGCAACGCGGCAGTACCGCGTTTCTCGAATTCGCCTGGTTGCGGCTCTGGAAGAGTTGGCGTTGTCCGGAATCGTCGAATTGGAAGCGTCCGATTTGATGCACGGGTTCCGCTGGGTCGAACGAATCGCTCGACCCGCGGCGACAGTGAAACATTTGCTCAAACGCTTTGACGAATCGATGGCGGCGACGCAGCAACGCATCGATTCGATGATGGATTTTCTGGGCTGCGACCAGTGTTTGCCGGTCTCGATGGCGGCTCATTTCGGTTCGCGCCGTTCGCGTCCCTGCGGAAAATGTTCGGCCTGTCGCGGAGAAGGGCCATGGGACACACGCCTGAATTCGACTGATTCCATAGGAGATTCTGCTCCAAAAGCGTTGGCAGATGCGATGTCGGAGTATCCCGACCTCTTTTCAGATCCGATCGATCGGGCCAAATTCCTGTGTGGCTTGTACACGCCCGCTTTCATGCGTTTTCGTGTGAACCGACATTTTGGCTTTGGTGTCTGTGAATCGGTTCCCTTCACCACCGTATTGACAGCGATGCGAGCGAGCTGATGTTGTAAAACGACCGACGGCACACCATTCCCCTGACTTTGTTCTCTCGTCACCCCATTCCCTCGAAACCGCTTTTTGAGACTGGCACCCATGATCACCATCGTCGACTATCAAATGGGAAACCTCCGCAGTGTTCAAAAGGCGGTGGAACGTTCGGGCGTGGAGGCGGAGATCACCAGTGACGCCAGCCAAATCGCTTCGGCGGAGCGATTGATCTTGCCGGGTGTGGGCGCGTTTGGAGATGCGATTGGCGAAATTCGTCGGCGTGATTTGGAAAAACCGATCAAAGATTTCATCGCATCAGGAAAACCCTTTTTGGGAATTTGCTTGGGCCTGCAGATGTTGTTTGAACAAGGCCTCGAGGGTGGCACCCACGAAGGGCTGGGGGTGCTGGCAGGTGACGTGATCCCGTTTGAACTGCCCGCCGAGTTCAAGGTCCCGCACATGGGATGGAACGCGGTCGACGTGCAACCCGCGGGGGCTGATCTTGGCATTGCATCCGGCACCCATTTTTACTTTGTGCACTCGTACTTCGTTCGCCCGACCGACCCGTCGGTGGTCGCGCTGACGTGTGACTATGGCGGCGAGTTTTGTGCTGCCGTGCGTCGACGGGGACGCCGTGGCGATGGTCGGTCTGCTGGACGCGGACTCCGCCGGCGAGATCGTCGCAGTGGCGGTCACGCCGGACCCGACGGGAGCGTGGAGCACCCCGCTGGTCGTGCCCCCCTCGACCCGCCCCGGGGTGTACCCGCTGACGGCCCGCTGCACGACCTA
>NZ_JBICHO010000537.1:0-4013 GCF_043100905.1 Rhodopirellula sp. JB055
GCGATGCGATAGGCGGACAAGCGACGGTCACCTGTTTCGCTGACGAAGAGTAGTTTTTGGTCAGGAGACAGGTTGAGTTTCCAGGGAATGTCGCCGACATGGCAACGAGCGACCAGGCTGAGTTTGCCTTCCGCATTGACGTCGAAGGTGAAGACGCTGTCTTGGTCACTCACGAAATCACGCACGGCGACAAACAAACGTTTTCCATCGCGAGTGAGCACGAGATCGGACGCGTGCAAGCCGCGTTGTCCTTGGACGAACGGTGAACGGCGGGGCATTGTAATCGCATGCTGTATGTCGGCGAGCTGCCCGTTTATCAGAATTTGATAGACGCTGACGCCAAGTTGTTGTTCGTTGCTGAAGTAGACGATCGGAAGTGTTGGGTGATAAGCAGCGTGTCGGGGCCCGAACATTGCGGGCGGATTCGCGTTGAACGGTTCAAGTGGACGTAGTTCGCCGGTGGTTTCATCGAAGCGAAATTGGAACAAGGCGTTGTTGTTTTTGACGCAAGGCACGTAAGTAAACTGATTGTCGGGTGTGGTCAGAATGCAGTGAGCCTCGGGGTTTGGTGTTTGCGCGGACGATGCGAGATCGCCGACGCGGCCGTTGTCTTGGATTCGATAGACCGCGACGATTCCGTGGCGATAATTGGCGGCAAGAAAGAATTTTCCGCTGCGATCGATGCTGGTGTAGCCGGTCGGATGATCCAAGGGCGACGTTGCAATCAATCGCAAATCGCCTGATGCGGTCACTGAGAGACTTGCGGATGTGGGGGCACCTTTGGCCCCGGAAGAAGCAATGAAAAGCTGGCGATCTTGGTGCCACGCGAGGCTGGACGGCGCGAAGGGCAGTTTGAGCGAACTTTGTCGTTGAATGTCAACGTCGCCGCCTAGTTGGGAAACCGTCCACTGAATGACTTCGTTGGTGGATGGCGACGGAGCGAAAATGTGAAATGGTTCTTCAGCACATGCGATCGTCGTTAGAGCGAACAGCAAGTAGCCACAGAGACAGCAGCGAAGCATCCGAATTCTTCCTTGTTGGTTGGAGAGGGAATCTTGATTTTAGCTGCGAGACGTTGCTTCGGTTGTTCCTGTCGTCGTTGAGAGATGATTACGATGGATGAACCTCACTTTCAACTTGGAGATGTAGGATGATGAAACGTGTCGCATTGGTTGCTCTTTTCTTCGGCGTGTTCCTGGGTCAGGTTGCGATGGCGCAATCCGGGTTGGAACTCAAGCTTCAGTCCCAGTCCAAGTCGGATGCCGGCGACTTTGTCGTTCAGCAAGAGGATGAGTCATGGGAAGCGTCCAAGACCGCAATCATCGTTTGCGACGTGTGGGATTATCACCATTGTTTCAATGCCGTTGGGCGATTGAACGAAATGGCACCGAGGATGAATGAGGTCATCGCGGAGGCTCGGCGGCGCGGTGTGACAATCATTCATTCGCCGAGTGGATGCATTGATTTTTACGCGGACGATCCGGCGCGGAAGCGTGCGATCCAGGCACCTGTCGCCGAGAATTTGCCCAAAGAGATCGGTGCTTGGTGTTACAGCATTCCGGCGGAAGAAGAGGCGGAGTATCCCGTCGATCAGTCGGATGGTGGCGAAGACGATGATCCCGAAGAGCATGCGGCTTGGGCGGCGAAGCTGGAATCGATGGGGCGGGATCCGAAAAAGCCTTGGCGGCGGCAACTGAAAACGATTGAGATCGATCACTCGGTGGACTTCATCACTGACCAAGGCGACGAGGTTTGGAATGTTCTGGAGTCGAAGAACATTGACAATGTGATTTTACTCGGCGTGCATACCAACATGTGCGTGCTCGGTCGCCCCTTTGGGCTTCGGCAGATGACGAAGAACGGCAAGAACGTCGTGCTGATGCGAGACATGACTGACTCGATGTACAACCCAAAGATGTGGCCCTACGTCAGTCACTTCGAAGGAACCCGGCGAGTGATATCGCATATCGAACGATACGTGTGTCCAACGATCACCAGCGACCAGGTCGTTGGTGGTGTGCCATTTCGTTTTGAAGGTGATGAATGATCGCGGGAATCAAGACCGATTGGGCGACAACGCGATTGCTCCAGTCGTCAGTCCCAAGGGGCGTCGCAACCACGTAGCCGACGGTGGCCCTCCGTCGGCAAACAGGCGTTCTTGCTGGGGAGATTGGACGATTGCTTTGATTGTTGGTGTTGATGCCAACCGAGGGCCTCGGTCATCCACATGGGATGCTGGCTGGGGGCTTTTCTATCCTCGCAAGTTGTGAGGTTTCTTTCGATCAATCTCCGGGCTCGGTCGGGACCTCATGTTTCGCTGTTGTCGAACAACTCAAATGGAAGCGTCCCGAATGGTTGTCCGTTGATCTGCAGGGTGACCGCGTGCCTGCCAGGATAGAGTTTGTATGTGGTGGCATTAGCGTGCAGTCGATGACGCTTTTTCAGTGAAACGGTTTCGCCCTTGGCGAGAGAAAGACGCTTGAGCTTGTGGACTTTGGGGGCCGTGGTTCCGCTGGCTTTGACGAAGTCGATGATGTAGTCAATCATCAGTTCTTCGGTGCGCTCCGCTTGGACTGAGAAGGTGAATTCCAGAGAGTCGCCTGGCTGAAGTTCACTGGTTCTGAGTTCAAAATTCGAGACTTCAATCTTTGGGGTGTCGCGATAGCCAAGGAACTTGAGCGCGGGGGAGTGGCCTTGTTTGACCAAGGTTCGCAGGGCGTGGCGACTGATCCAGTCCAACTCTTTCGGTGTTTGCCGCTTCGCCGATTTCCATCCGCGAAGGGTTTGAAGGACGAGTTCGGGATGCGATTTGGAGATATCGTTGAGATGGTTGGCGACTGACCGAGTGACATACCGAGTCGGGTCGGCGTGGAGTGTTTCAAGCAACGGCAGAGGTGTGGTGACGTCCATGCGAAGCCGACGCGACCAGGGCAATTTGGGACGCGTGCCTTCACTGACCAATCGTCGGACGTGGTAGTTTGAGTCAACGGACCACTTCGTGAGTTCTGCGAGTGTTGCTTCTGGGTGAGCATCGATGAAGGCTCGGATAGCGTCTTCCATAGAGAACCGCATCGTGATCGCTTTGAGTGTTCGCAGGGAATGCCGAACGTGCTTTCGTTCCAACCCATTGCGGACGACGAATTCGCCCAGGGGTGCCAGGATGAAGTCACCAAAATCGTCATCTGTTCGTTTGGGATCCAGTGGTGGCGGCAACGCTTCGCGGATCTGTTTGGCGGCGGTGGGGAAGTCAGCCGCAAGGTGTTTCTCGAGTGCGCCCGCGATGTGCACGATGCGTTGCTTCAATTCCAAGTCCTTCAAGCCTCGCGTGCATCGGCGTGTAAACGCTTTGCCATCGAAATTGTCGTCGGAAGCTTGGAACAATCCGCTCAAGTAAACGATGCGTTCGCGATTGAAAAGTTGGTCCTTGAGGCTGAACCCACTGCCCGTGGTCGAGGAGGTCATGGCAGCTTTCGTGTGGTCTTCGTGAGGGAAGATGGATGGGCCGGAGAATTGGCGAAGGCTGCGAAGTGGAGTTGGCTGGTGGTGGTTCCACCGAGGGCCCGTCTTTCACGCCGCAGGAGTTCCAGTTTCCGGTGCATCCCCCATCGAAAACCGGAGACCTTGCCGTCTGAACGCACCGCACGATGACAGGGGATCGCCAGGGCGATTCGGTTTTGACCGCAAGCGGCACCAACCGCGCGGCTGGATCCGGGGGAACCAATTCGGATGGCCAGTTCGCGATAAGTGATCGCTTCACCGGGCTGGGTTTGTGCGAGTGCGGTCCAGACTTGTTTTTGGAAAACGGTGCCGTTCAGTTCCAATGCCAGGTGAAGCGGTTTGGTTGGCTCTTCGATGAACTCGACGACCGTTGCCAGTTCGTCACGGAACATTGCCTCGCTTTCAACCAGACTTTGGTCTGGGTAGGCAGCCGACAACTCATTTTGCACGGTGGTTCGTTGATCACCAAGAGAGAGGAAGCAAACCTTGCCTTTTGAATCGGCGCGGTCGAAGCC
>NZ_JBICHO010000538.1:0-12527 GCF_043100905.1 Rhodopirellula sp. JB055
AAACCGACGATGGCGAGCACCGTCTGCAGCCCCCAACGATTGGCCAGCTCACTCAACACGCCGTGCATTGATGCCGCGGCATACCGCATCAAAGAGGCCTCGCACCCAACCGCCACGGCCATCAAATCGCGGAAGTAACCCAGCATCTGCTCGGCCAAACGCCCCGAATCCACACCTGCCGCAATGGCGTCGTCAATTTGCATCAGAGCGGCGGAAGCATCGCGTGCGGCCATCGCTTCGGCCAAACGATGAAGTCGTTGGTCGTCAGCGGTGCCCAACATCGTGTGCACATGCTCGGCCGTCAGGTGCCCATCGCTGAAACTCAGCACCTGTTCCAACAGCGATTGACTGTCCCGCATCGAACCGGCAGCACGGCGTGCCAACGATTCCAACGCTTCGTCTTCGACCGTGTTGTCTTCCGCTTCGACAATTTCACGCAAACGCTGCACGATTTTGTCGCTTTCAACCGGCGCGAAATCAAATCGCTGGCAGCGGCTGAGCACGGTGATCGGAAGCTTCTCCGGGTCAGTCGTGCAAAAAATGAATTTGACGTGTTCGGGAGGCTCTTCCAGCGTTTTCAGAAGCGCGTTGAACGCGGCTCCCGTCAACATGTGAACTTCGTCGATGATGTAAATCTTGTAGCGAGAACGACTGGGACGCACGCCCACGTTGGCTCGCAACGACCGGATTTCGTCGATCCCTCGGTTACTCGCACCGTCGATTTCAATCACATCAACGTCTTCGCCCGAATCGATCGCCTGAGCGACATCGCTTTCGTTGTCCGGATTCGCAGTCGGACCGTCCGGGTGATTCAGCGCCTTGGCGAAAATCCGCGCGGTGCTGGTTTTGCCGACTCCGCGGGCCCCCGTGAACAGGTAAGCGTGCCCCACACGAGAAGTTTCAATCGCGCCCTGCAAGGCACGGGCAACGTGGTCTTGGCCGACCAGTTGCGTGAAATCCCGCGGCCGATAGCGTCTCGCGACAACGACGTAAGATCCATTGTCCGCAGAATGATCGTCGCTCACAGATTCACATGAATTCGTAGAAACGGCTAGAAAACCGGCTGGCATTTGCGTCTGCTCGGTGGAGGCAACCCTCACACAAAGTTACACCGCTTATGGCTGCTCCAGTTAAGGCCTGACCAGGTTCACGACTCACAGTCGCAAGGGTCGCCACCATCAAGCAGATCGCTCCGGCAGTTTAGGTCAAGCACCACTTTTGCGAAACCCATCCCAGCCCCAGTTTGACGAAGTTGCTGGTTGAATCGCTTCGTCGCATCCTTCGCGGATTTCGGTTACCCTGATGTCACTCGTTGTTCACAGCCAACGATGCTCATGGCAGACTGCTCCGCCGATCGATTCGCCTACGAATTTTTCGCGAGCGCCCTCGCCGAGCGGAACTCAGGCCCACTCGGGCTGATCTTGTCGGGAATGGAACAGATGGAAAACGGGTTCGACCCCCAAACAGAAACACAATCCGACCCGACCGAACCGGTTGAGTTGGAACCCAGTCGGAATGCCTGGCAATCCCTGCCCGAACGCTGGCAGCAAAACCACGGCTCGCTGTTAATGGTCTTCGCAACGCTTGTCTTTTTGACCGGAATCGGTGTCCTGACTTACCGGCAAAACCGTTTTCGCCCGCCAGCCTTCCCGGCGGCCTCCAGTATCAACCCTGCCAACAACAACGAAACCTCCGCGACCTTTGACCTGGCCACCGGCGAAAGTTCGCCCGAGTCCGCCGGCGACGCCAAAGAACGTGTTTTGATTCGGGTCATCGGTGCCATTCCTAGTGAGTCGTTGGTTTGGCTGGCCATTTACAACGCCGAAACCTCGTTCAACGATCCCGAGAACGCGCTGCTTGCCGCCCAACTTCCCATCCAACCCAATGGTGTGGCGGCTTGCACTATCCCAATCGACCAATTGCCCGAACGATTCGCGATTGCGGCCTTCCATGACACCGACAACGACGGTGCCTTGTCTCGAAATCAATTCGGGATCCCCGCTGAACGCTATGGCTTCAGCAACAACGCTCGCGGAAAATTTGGGCCGCCGGCTTTCAAAGAGGCGGTGATCGATCGACCAGAGAATGGCGAGAAACCGATCGACATCCAGATCTACTGACCCGCGACAGCCGACCAAGTCCGACGAACGAACGACGCTGGATCGGTCCCAACATGAGATTCAATTCGCTTCCGCGACCAACGTGGATCGCCGACGTTTGAATTGGGATGCCACCAAAAAAATCAGCAACCCAATCCAGACGAAAACAAACCCGATCTTTCTCGACGGGTCCAACGTTTCTTCGAAGAGAACGTACCCCACCCAGAACTGCAATGTTGGTCCGACGTACTGCAGAATTCCCATCAGCGACAAATCAACTCGCTGAACCGCCGCGGCAAAGAAAGCGAGTGGCGAAACGGTCACCAACCCCGCTCCCAACAGCATCCCAAACTCGATCGGTGTCCCAGTTTGCATGGTCGATTCACCAGCCGACAGCCGCATCCCTAAATAGATGGCGGCAGGAATGAACAGCACCGTGACCTCCAACATCAATCCAAGCAGCACAGGAAGCGTAGCCTTCTTCTTCACCAGTCCATAAACCGCGAACGAAGTCGCCATCGCCATCGAAACCCACGGCAGCCCACCGTTGCCGATCGCCATCACCGACACGCCCACCGCGGCCAGACCGACCGCCACCCACTGCGGCCAACGAAGACGCTCGCCGAGCACCACCACGCCCAACAACACATTCAACAACGGGTTGATGTAATACCCCAACGACGCCTCCAAGACACGGTTGTTGTTGACCGCCCAAATGAAAGCCAACCAGTTGATCGCGATCATCAAAGCCGCCACGACGTAAACCGCCCAAACACGGCGACTGCGAAGTTGCCCGAAGACGACGGTGAAGCCTCCCCATCGACCTCGCCACAACATCACTGGCAGCACCAAACCGAGCGTCACAAACGACCAAACGATTCGGTGGGACACCAATTCCATGGAATCAGCGTTGCCGATTTGTCGCCAATAAATCGGAAACAAACCCCACATCGTGTGGGCCGCAATGGCACACACCAATCCGAGCTTGAATTCACCGCTGTGCGAAGGTTTGAGCGTCTCAGCCACCCGCGTGACTCACGTCGGAATTCGAACGATTCAGATGCACCCCATTCAGGATGGGAGTGCCCGTCAAACAATCACAAATTGAACGAGCCAAGCATTTGACGTGCGGTTCCTGCACCATGCTGTGATGGTGACCTGGTGTTAGAATCACATCCGCACGATCCGCCAAATGCGACCAACCCCGGTCCGCGCTGCCGTCCGTCTCAAACGGCACATCCGTGGGGCGGAACAATACGATCCGAGTCGCGATGGGTTTCATTTTGTATTGCGTGGCCAATTTCAAGTGATGGTGGAACAAGGCTTTCAAATCATCGATCGCCCGAGCGGCAACCTCCGCGGGTGTGTCTTGGTCCAACACTCCCAACTTTTCAGCGTGTTGCCATAGGAATGGCAATTGTTCTTCGCTCGGAAGCCGCAACAACTCGTCCAGAGTCATGTCGATGCCGTACTCCAAACCCACGTTGGTTTGATCCTCAGCGGGAACAAGCTCGCTCGCCCCACTTGGGATGGACGAATCGAGAAGAACCAATCCCTCGACATCATGCCCTGCGGAAATCAGTTGCTGGGCAACTTCCATGGCAATGACCCCGCCGACCGACCATCCGCCAATCACGTAGGGGCCCTGCTGTCGCACTGAGCGGATTGCCTCGACATAATCGGTCGCCATTGCTCCCATCGTTTCCGGAAGCGTTTCCTTGCCATGCAAACCTCGCGACCGAATCGCGTACATCGGCTGGTCGTCCGGCAACTGCGCCGCGAGCTCCCGATAACAAACGACGATCCCACCTGGCGGATGAATCATGAACAACGGAGTCCGATCACCGGTGACTTTCAACGGAGCCAGCAATTCGTTCAAACCATGATTCCGGGGATCATTCTCGTCCTTGTAAAACGCCACGGACGATTCCCCAAACCGTTGTGCAAGCTCCTCGGGATACAGCCCTGCTAACCTCCCCGCCATCGCGGAAATATCCGCGAGATCAAAGAGCAGTGACGAAGGCACATCGACCCCCAAATCTTCGCTCAACCGATTCGTCAACATCGCCGCCTGAAGTGAACTGCCGCCGAACTCGAAAAAATTCTGGTTGATCCCAATCAACTGCGATCCCAACAACTCCCTCCAACGATCCGCAAGGTGCTGCTCCAGATTGGTTCGTGGTGCTTGATAAGCCGCTAAGGCTGCAGCATCCTGCGTGGGCTCCGGCAAAGCGTTCAAATCCACTTTGCCGCTCGCCGTCATCACAAACGCATCGACTTGCTGAATGTGAGCGGGTCGTTTGTATGGTGGCAAGTGCTCGGCCACATGATGCTGCAACGACAACACGACGTCGCTCCACTGCGTCCTGCGATCCACGGCAACGTTGGAACCCTGGTCTCTCGAATCCGGTGAATCCAACTGCACAAACGCGACCAACTGACTGGCTTCCGAATCGCCCATTTCGCGAGGAATCACAGCAGCCTGAGCGACCGCCGGATGATCCTTCAACACACTTTCAATCTCTGTCGGCTCGATGCGATACCCACGAATTTTCAATTGGCGATCCATCCGCCCCAACACCTCGACCATGCCGTCCGCTCGGCGACGACCTTGATCGCCTGTCAGGTAAGCCCGCCTGCCATCATCCAATGTCACAAATCGCTGGCGAGTCAATTGCTCATCGCCCAGGTACCCGTCCGCCAACCCGGCACCCACCAAGGCCAACTCGCCGACAAACGCAGCCGGCACTTCTCGGCGATCCGAATCCAGCACAACCACATCGGTGTGATCCGCTGGCAAACCAACAGGAATGCGACGCGGCGAATGGACGTCCATGATGCGGTACGCAGTCGCTTCCACCGCCGCCTCGGTTGGACCGTAGCAGTTCCAAATCTGAGCTTCGCTGTTTCGACGAATCGTTCGCGGCAAACTCTCTGGCATCGCTTCGCCACCAATCCAAACGTGACGCAATGAATGACAGTGTGCGAACTTGCGATGCGAGGCCACCAAGTCGATCCAGGAAGGCACGCCAACCAAAACCGTCACACCCTCGCGAATGATTTGTTCCACCACCGAATCGATGTCCGCGACCCGATCCGCTTCCGGCCAAACGACACTGGCCCCTTGAGCATAGGCAAACAAGGTCATTCCCAACCCAGCGTCAAACTGATGCGACAAGGGCATCAGCATTCGGTCCGTCGAATTCAACGGTGTGATCCGCCCTCGCCAACACAACGTATTCGCGATCGCCCCCTGCGAAACCACGACGCCCTTCGGAACTCCCGTGGTTCCTGACGTGTAAATCACATAAGCCGCGTCACCTGCCGTGACAACCGGATCCGTCGCTGCGCCAATGCGTGAGCTTTTACCGTTCCCATTGGCGACGCCATTTTGTGGATCGGTGAGCTGATCCCAAGTGAGCGATTGCAATTCAGTCGGCACACCCTCCCCCAGTTCGTCCACCAAAATCCGCTTGGCCCCCGTTTGCTGAACGACCAAATCCAACATCGCCGAGGGGCGAGTCGAATCCAGCGGCACCGGAACAGCCCCAATCTGCTGGAGCGACAAAATCAAATCCATCGCCTGCTTGCCGGGTTTTGCCAACACAGGCACAAACTCACCGAGCTCAGCATGATGCGTTTGCAAACGCTCTGCGATCACCGCTCGAGTCTCGACCGCCCCCGGAATCACCTCTTTCACCAAACCGGAGAGCGAAGGACTGGCTGGTTTCAACTTGGGTGAACGGAACAATCGATTGAATGGTCGCCGTGCACCACCACCTCGCGGTGGTTCCTGCGAGCGGACACCTTCCGTCTGCGTTTGTCGCTTTGCACCGTCCATGACCAACGCATTCAGCGTGGAAGCAGCTTTCTTCGCATCACCGCTTTTTGAATCCAACGAACGTGAATCTGGATCGCTAAGATCCTGCGACGGCACCATCAGCGGAACAGAATTCACCGACACAGTCGGGTCGGCCAACAATTTCGCCAACAGCGACACGAACTGATTCGCCATCAACTGCATCGTGTCCGCTTCGTACAGGTCCTTGCAGTACACAATCATCCCACCCAGATGATCGCCGTTCATTTCGAATATGAACTCCAAATCGTAGTGACAGGTTTGATGCGGGACCGGATAGTTTTCCTGCTTCAACCCCGCCACGTCCTTGACCTGAGTCGCCGACGGGAACAAATACCCAGCACGCCCCTCTTCATCTCGCACGTGAGCTTTTTCAAAGGTGCAAGAAATTTGAATCAGCGGACTGCGGCCCGTGTCTCGAGGTGGATCCACATCTCGAACAATCTGCGCAAAAGGGTATTCCTCGTGCTGCATCGAATCGACCAAGCGATCCCCCGCACGACGAGCCAACTCCAAGAACGTTGGGTCCCCAGAAACATCGGCCACCAACGGTAGCATGTTGACGAAGAAGCCGACCGTGTCTTCCAAATCCGAGTGCGTTCGCCCAGCAAACGGGCTTCCAATGACGAATTTTTCTTGCCCGCTGGATCGACTCAACATCACCTGAAGGGCTGCCATCACAACCGATGAAGACGTCACCTGAGCCTGCTTGGCAATTCGATTGATCGCCGCACCAACCTCCTCGGGACATTCAATTCCAACAACCTTCGCCGCCTGAGTGAAAGTGGTCGGGCGAGGTCGATCCGTCGGAACCTCCAACACCTTCGGAACATCCGCCAATGTCTCCGTCCAGTACTCCTTCAACGACTGACCGCGTTGCGACTTCAACAACCGTCGCTGACGCAGCACCAATTCAAAGTAATCTTTTTCGGGCGCCACAATGGATGGATCGCCACCCGACAAATACTGCGGGTAGAAATGCTTGATCTCGCCGAGAATCAAAATCAGCGACCAGAAATCGACCACGATGTGATGCGTCGTCGCCACCACCACCCAATCGTCTTCAGCTAACCGAAACAGACGCGTTCGCATCATCGGTCCATTCTGCAAATCAAATGGACGCTGGGTCTCATCGATCACCGCCCGAAGCAGGTTGTCTTCCACGCCAGCACGATCATCAGAGAACGACCAATCCTCGACCACAAACTCCGGTTTCAGTTCATCGTGAACGACCTGCTGGAGCTCGCCCGATGAATCCGTGAACGTTGTCCGTAACGCGGCGTGACGCTGGACCACACCCTCCAACGATTTCCGCAATGCATGGACATCCAACGGCGATCGCACACGCGTCGGCAAGAACACATTGAAGGCCGTCCCGTTTGGATTGCGTCGAAACGCGTACCACAATCCAGTCTGCTGGTCGGACATCGCATAACATTGACGGTCCTGCATCGCTGGATCGTCAGCGATTTCGTCCCGACGTTCCTCTCCAAGCTGCGAACCCAACGCAACTCACGCCTCACCGGTTTCCATCGGCAAAGATTCGCTGAGCGTTGCCACCAAGGACTTCAAACTGGATCCCCGCATCAACGAGCCAATCTGAAGCTTTAACTGCAACTGACCCTCGATCCAGTTTCGAAGCTCCACTGCCATCAAGGAATCCAACCCCATCTCCAACAGCGGACGATCCGAATCCAATTCTGCGACGTTGCCCCCCAGCAAAGAAGCCAGTTTGACCGACACCACTTCCTGCAGACAACGCTCGCGATCAGCGGCCGGAACCTGACGCAAGGATTCTCCGTTGAGAGTCTGCTCGGTTTCATTGCCACCACGAATCAAATGAGCAAACCGTGGAGAAACATCTTTGGTCAGCCCCAGCCCGCGCCAGCGAGACCAATCCATTCGCAACACGCTGCACTGGGTCACTCCACGATGCAACGCTCGAGCCAAGCATTCCGTTGCTTCCGACGACGAGAAATCCAGCACGCCCTGACGTCGCAAACGCTCACTGAGTTCTTCACGCTCGGCCAAGTAGCCCACTTCACCGAGGTGCCCCCAATTGATCACCGTCGCTGGCAATCCCGAGACACGGCGGTGATGAGCCAGCCCATCGAGCAGTGCATTGGCCGCGGAATAGTTCGCTTGCCCCGCATGCCCAAACACGCTGGACAAAGACGAGAACAAGACGAACTGGTCCAGCACACGGTCCCGTGTCGCTTGGTGCAAATTCCATCCGCCAAGCACCTTCGGCCACAACACGCGATCCAACGTTTCGCGATCCAGATCGACGATCATCTTGTCTTCCAAAACCATCGCCGTGTGCAACACGCCTCGCAGCGGCGGCAAATCTTCGTCGATCTGATCCAGGGTCCTTTGAATGTCATCGGGGTCCGTGATGTCGCACGGCAGCACCACCACCTCCGTCCCGCGAGAACGCATCTTCTCGATCACGGGCACGGCTTCTTCTCGAATGGTTTTGCTTCGGCCACTCAGCACCAATGTGCCGGCTCCCGATTCAGACATCCAATCAGCGATTCGCAAACCAAATCCGCCGAGCCCACCTGCGAGCCAATAGGTTCCATCACTTTGGAATTGGAACTCACTTTCGTCGCGAGCCTGCACCTGTCTTGGAGGCTCGGTGTAGTCGACGATCACCTTGCCAATGTGTTTGGCTTGCTGCATGAACCGAAACGCCGACGCCGCATCAGACGCTTCGAATCGCTTTGGAACATGGCCGTGATAAACTTGCGAGTTGAACTTCTCCACCACGGCTCGCAAACGCTTGCCCATTCGCACCGCATGCTGCTGAAACAACTGATCCAAATCAATTGCAAAGAACGCCAGATTGTTGCGTAGCGGGTACATCCCCAACGACTGATCCGCGTAGATGTCGCGTTTGCCAATCTCCAAGAATCGACCGCCCACTCGAAGCAAACTCATTCCCGCCGGAATGGCTTCGCCCGGAAGCGAGTTCAAAATCGCATCGATACCGGGTTCACCCCGCGACGCTGTCAGCTCAGCAATCTCTGAAACAAAGTTCAAAGAACGAGAATCGTGCACATGCTGGACGCCCAACGACCGAACATGATCACGCTTCCAATCACTTCCTGCCGTCGCGAAAATTTCGACGCCTGATTCTTGGGCCACCTCGATCGCCGCCAGCCCCACACCGCCACTGGCCGCGTGAATCAAGATCGATTCGCCGTCCCTCATTCGAGCGCATGTGTTCATCGCGTGATCGGCGGTCAACCATGCCACCGGAATCGCAGATGCATCAACAAGATCCACCGTTGCAGGAGCCTTCGCAACCAACGCAGAGTTGACCAACACATGCGTCGCGAATCCACCGGGCGCCACCGCGATGACCGCATCGCCAATCGCGAATTCTTTGACGTCGTCACCCACCGCCGTGATGATGCCACTGACTTCGGCTCCCAGGGCCACCGGCCCTGGCGGCAAACCGGGATACAGATCCAAAACCTTCATCACATCACTGAAATTCAAGCCCGCACCGGCAACCTGAATTTCCACTTCGCTCGCATCGGGAGAGATTCGACCGAACGCTTGGTGCTTCAGTTCGTCGACTCCCGATGCCGTCCCCTTGGCCAACCGACAAGCCGAACGTTGGCCTGGGTCCAACTCAGCCCATCGCACTTCACGGTGAGTGTCGGCGACGAAACGGTGGACATAACGCACTCCGTCACGCAACATCACCTCGTCTTCGCCATCGTTGCGAGCCCACTCAGCAGCCAAACCTTCTAACGGGAAATTCGCGGCCGGATCGCAATCGACCAAACGAGTCCGCAGCGATCCAATCTCGCTCACAATCACTCGCCCGATGCCGACCCAGGGCATCTGGATCGCAGCCACCGGTTGATTCAACTCATCGCCAGATTGAGCCCCCAACGTCACAATCGTGCATCGCGCCGACGGGCGATCGGGAATCGATTCCCAACTCTGCACCAAGTGCAACGGAGCTCGCGTGGTCAGCAAGGTGCTTTCGCGCAGCGCATCACGGGCGTCCCCGGGAGTCATCGATTCCAACGACAGCGGGTCCAGCGCATCGATTGCCCACAGATACACAAGATGCCAATCTTCGCGTGACTCTGTGATCCCCAGTTCGTTCCACAACCGTGAAAAGGATTGCGAGTCATCGGCGTCCACCCAGTAGCACTGCTGCACCGAGTCAACGCCCACGAACTGCCCCGCTTGTTGGGATGGATCTTGGATCGGATGCACCCAGATGAAATCTTCGCGTGACTTTCCCCAACCGCGAACAAGTTCGTCGGCAAGATCCGCGGGCGAAAACACCACCATCTTTTCATCGGTAACAACGTCCTGGCTTTCTCCCTCATCCTCTTGCCAGCGATACCGATACAGCAAATCCTTGGTCGACCGCTCCGTTTCGGCGCCGACGCGTCGACTTTCGAAGCCGACGATGCAGCCAACGTGGGATCCGTCCTCCAGATACAAATCCAAATCTGCCAGCAACCGGTGCTCGGTCTTCAGCCGAATTTTCGCGTGCACGACCAACGGAACATCCAGTCCAGCAGACCGCATTTTCTCAAGGTCAAACTGGAGGTCTTCGATTTCATGCGGCAAGTACAGACCACCTGGCGAATGTCCAAACAGCGGATCACAAACCACCATCGCATGAAAGCAACTGTCCAACACCGCAGGATGAATGAGGTACTGCGATGCCTCCGCATCGAAGGCGGCAGTGCGAACTCCGTCCGGTAATTGCACTGTGGCAATTGATTCGCCATCGCGACGAATGCCCTCGCGAATGCCTTGGAACACGGGTCCATAATTCAGCCCAATGGATTGGCAATAGTCGTAACACTCCTCCGTGCTGAACGCTTGCTGGCAACGTTTCTGCCCCGCCTCCAACATCGCGTGCTTGTTCTCAGCATCCATCGGAGCTGCCGTCCCGTGGGTCGCCACCAGGAGTTCGGTCCAGGTATCACCAGGGATCTCACAGTATCGAATCTCAATCGAACGCCGGTCACCCGCCAGAGACGTTTCCAATTGGTGCCTCTGCGATGAATCCAAGATCATCGCATTGAGCAACTGCAATCGCTGAAGTCGAATCTGCCTGGGCGCGGGATCACCCGCCAACTCGCTGGCCTGAGACAACACCCAGCGTGTTCCCGACAACGCCATCTCGATCCCGGCCGCGGCAGGAAACATCGCTGCACTGCGGACCCTGTGATCGAGCAAGTACGCTTGATTTTCGCCGTCCATGCGGCCACGAAAAACGGGATCGGCCGACGGTTCGGCTTCACCAAGCAGCGGGTGCACCAACGTCGTCAGACGAGACCGGCTGGATTGCTCGGATTCCTTCCACAACGTTTGTTGCTGCATTGGGTACAGAGGCAAATCCGCTCGCTCATCCGGACGAGGAATCAGCCCTGACCAATTGATCTCAAACCCATACGAGAACAAATCACCAAGACCGCTCAACCATTGCTTCTTCTCCTGAGCAATCCACGCCGACTCGCCGGATTCCACTACAAATTTCGGTCGCCGCGCCGTCGCGACCAACTGAATGTTCTGGGCGGTGTGCCCGTAACACTCCGTCGTCGCAAATGCCAGCACCGGGTGCGGCCCCAGCTCAACGCCGACTCCGTAACCTGCCTTGGCCGCGACCATCACCGCATCAGCAAAACGCACCCCACTACGTACGTTCGTCCACCAATACTCGCCCGCCAACGAATCACCTTCTTGGATCGCTCGCCCCGTCACCGTCGAGATCATCGGCGTGTGCAGCGGTTGCGTCTGAATCCCGTCCAGCGATTCGAGCAACTCATCCCGAACGGGGTCCATTTGTGGACTGTGAAAGGCGTACTCCACCGCCAACCGGCGACAGAAAATCGAATCCGCTTCGATCGAAGTTGCCAATCGTTCGATTGCGTCCTTGTCACCTGACAGCGTCACCGATGCCGGCCCATTGACCGCCGCGATGGCGACGGTTCCAGGCATTGACGGATCGATCTTCGCAAGTGCCGCGATCCGTTTCTCGGCTTCCTTTTCCGTCAACCCCACGGCAATCATCGCACCGCGACTGGTCGCCAAATCCATCGTGCGGCCGCGATGAATCGCGACGCGGCAAGCATCTGCGAAATCCAGACCGCCGGACAGATGAGCTGCGGCGATTTCGCCAACACTGTGCCCGATGATCAAACTCGGGCGAATCCCAACCGAAGCCCACATCGCCGCTTGCGCCACTTGGATTGCAAACAACGCTGGTTGAGCGATTGAGGTGCGATCCATGCGAGTCGTTTCGGAATCACGGTGCAACTCTTCGATCAGCGACCACTCGGATGTGTGCAACTGAAACTCGATGTCGATACGTTCGATGATCTGACGAAAGACCATGTTGTCGCGAAAAAGCCCACGCCCCATCCCCCACCACTGCGGCCCCTGGCCACAGCACAAAAACACGATCCCTTGAGATCGTTCCTTGGCCGGCAAGCGAGTCTGAATTGCGGATGCGTTATTCGAGGCCGCCCCCGAACGCAACGAATCGCTCAGTGCATTCAGCTCGACCTGCAATGCCTCCGCATGAT